>CACZNW010000001.1 GCA_902782595.1 uncultured Methanobrevibacter sp.
AGTACCTGTTGTGATGAACAATTGGAGTACTGAGGCAAGAGACATCCCCGGATTGGGGTTCAAATCCCTATGACCCCATTTTTATACTACAAATTCTTTTTTTTCAAAACTTTTAATTACTTGCTTGTAAATACTATCAATCATGTCAAGAATTATTTTTATTGTTGGTTTTAATTACGATTCAAATTGTTATCTGATTAATGATAATATTCTGGTTGACACCGGTGCCGGCAACAACAGGGATTATCTCTTTTCCAGTCTCAGTAAAAACGGTGTTGAACCTGAAGATATTGAGCTGGTTGTGAATACCCACTGTCATTTTGACCATATCGGCGGAAACTATCTTTTCCCGGATGCAAAAATTGCAGTTCACAAACTGGATGCAGCATCCATCAGAAATAAGGATTCCTTAGGCACTTCCCTTTCTGCATTTGACCACGAAGGTAATTCAAGAGTGGACATTGAACTTGAAGAAGGGGACGAAATAGGAAATTTCAGGGTAATTCACACTCCGGGCCATACTGGTGGAGGAATATGCCTTTGGGATGGTGAAAATCTGATAAGCGGGGATACTATTTTTGCCGGCGGTGGCGTTGGCAGGATGGATATTGGTGGAAATTATCAGGATATGAAAAATAGTGTTGAAAAACTCCTAAAACTGGATGTTAAAAATATTTATCCTGGTCATGGTCCGATAGTTGAGAAAAATGGAAAAGAACATATTAAAATGTCCTATTCATTTCTCTAATTTTTTGGAAACCTTTTTCAGGGTTCCTCTCTTAACAAGTATTGAAACCTTCTCCCCACGGGCAATGGTATTGTCCGGTTCGGGGATTATTAATTTGCCGTTGTGGTAAGTGGCAATAATTATATAATCTTTTGTAGGAGAAACGTCTTTGAAACGTTTTCCAACCACTTTGTCATTTGTTATTGTCATTTCGATAATTTCAGCATCACCTTCGCCGAGAGTGGTCAGTTTTGACACTCTAGGGTTCATGACATATTGTGCCAGATCTTTTGCGGCACTGATTTCCGGACTTATTACCTTATCGATTCCAATTTCCTTAAAGGCTTCCTCGTGGTCAGGATTACTTACACGTGCAACTATGGTTTCGACATCATATTTTCTAACTAAAATGCATGAAAGAAGATTTGCCTCGTCGTTTCCTGTTGTTGCTATAAAAAAATCGGCATCTTCAATATTTGTTTCTTCAAGTAATTTTGAGCTTGTTCCATTTCCGTGAATGACCAGTGCATCGAGTTCGGATGCGACTTCGTTACATAACGTTTCATCACTTTCGATTAAGGTAATGTCTGCTCCACTGTCAATCAGTAAGTTTGCAAGGGCAAGTCCCACACGACCTCCCCCCATAATAATCGCATACACAAATATCACCTCTTAACAATTAATAATCAATATTTAGTTTAACATAATATAAATGTTATCTTTTTACTATTTCGAAAATTGCCCTTAAAGTGATTAATACAGGATATATTTCCAGTCTTCCGGTCCACATATCGAACATGCTGACGATTTTAAGTATCGGGTCTAATGTGTAGTTTATAATTCCAAGTTCAAGTCCGTTGTTTCCCTGAAGGGACATGGCTGCAAAGAGACTTTTAAAGGGGTCATAACCGAACAGACAGAATAATGTCCATGTAAACATTATAAACATCATATAAAGTGTAATGTAGTTTCCTGCCTGTGAAATTGCCTTTTCGGGAAGCGGTCTTCCGTGGAGCTTTATTGGAACAACCCTGCCTCCGGGAGATAATATTTCTCTGATGTGTCTGTAGATTCCCTTGAAATATGTAATCATTCTCACAAGCTTTATCGCCCCTACTGTGGAACCGTTGGATCCTCCGGTTATCATCAGACACATTAAACACACAATTACAAATGACGGCCAGCCTGCCATTGTCTGTGGCATTGCAACGCTTGCTCCGGTTGTGGTAATTGCTGATACGACAGTGAACAGCAATTCGATTGGAACAATATTTGATACAAAATAAAGAAGCAGTGTAACTATAGCAATCACGGCTATGATTATCTGAAACTGCAGGTCTTGAAGCAATGATTTTCCTCTTGTTTTGATGACTTTGTAGTGAACCAGAAAGCTTGTAGCTCCCAAAATCATTAAAACGATTGAAATCATATAAATCACGTCATTGTGATAGAATCCCATATTGGCATTTTTGATGCTCATTCCTCCGGTTGAGATGATGGTGAATGTGTTGCAGACAGAATCAAAAACGGGCATTCCGGCAAGCAGATATAAAATAATTCCTGCCACGGTATAAATTGAATAGATTTCAATGGTCTTTTCTATAGTAGCTTTGATACTTGGTTTGATACGTTCGTCACGTGCTTCTGAGTGATATAGTTTTGATGATACAGAACCAGGTTTTGTTAAAACTCCGATTACCATAACAACCACTCCCAGACCTCCGACCCACTGTTCAAGGGCTCTGAAAAATAGAATGCTGTGTGGTAAAATCTCCACATCCATAAACATGGTAATCCCGGTACCTGTCAGGGCGGACATGCTTTCAAAAACGCCGTCAATAATCGGTATGTGGGTTGACAGTGTAAAAACGAATCCTCCGATAAGGCTTGCCCACAGCCATGCAAATGCCGAAATCATCATACCGTGTTTAAGGCGCATTTTTTTATTAACTTCGTCACTAAAGAATTTCAAACAGAAAATGCCTAATAATATTGAAATCAGTCCTGGAATGATAAAACTGGTAATGTCAAATTCAAAATAGATTAAATCGAATATTAATGGGATTAAACACATTAAACCGATACCAATCATTAAATATCCTGAATTTTTAGTAATGATTACAAGGTCTGTTCGTGTAATATATTTCATTATTGTAATAATTTGATTAAAATTCTATATATATTTATATAGTAATTAAGCAGTAAAATAATAAATATTATGGATAAAAGAACTTTATTTTTCCTGGGCATAAGTTTTCTAATATTGGCTGTAATGCTGTACTTTGTAGGCATAGATAAAGTAATTGAAGCTTTAAAGGTAGCTAAATTAGAATTCATTGCCTTGGCTATTGCAATGCAGGTTTTCACCTATTATTTATATGCGCAGCGTTGGAAAATATTGAATAATGTTGTGGGCATTGATGTAGGTGTTAAGAAATTGCTTCCGATGGTTCTGGTCGGTCTTGCAGTTAATAATATCACTCCGTCCGGACGTGGTGGAGGCGAACCTGTAAGGGCATATGTTCTCTCCCGCGAAGAAGATTATCCTATGGAGGAAACATTTGCGACAGTTGTAGCCGACAGGGCACTGGACACATTTCCTTTCGTTGTACTTGCGGCTATAACTATCATAGGTATGACTTTATCATTTCAGTTTCCTTTATGGTTACTTGGATTAATGGTCGGAGCCGTGATTGTTATTGTCATAGTCCTGGCCTTAATTATTTACATGTGCATTAATCCCGCTTTCGGTAAAAGGGTGGACGGCTGGATTATCGGTCTGGTCAGAAGATTTTATAAGAAGAACTCTGATGAACTTGAAGATAAAATTCACAATGTCATCAACGGTTTTCAAGACACCATGAAACTGGTCATTTCAAATAAAAAATGCCTTTACTATGCGGTGCCGTTGTCTTTTATTATTTGGATTTTTGAGATTCTAAGAGTTTATTTTGTATTCCTCGCATTCGGCGCCAGTGTCAACCCGGTGGTAATTGGTGAGGTATTTATCCTGGCCTGTCTGGTGGGTATGATTCCGGTTTTACCTGGAGGTATAGGTGCAATTGAGGGAATAATGATTCTATTTTACTCAGTAGCAGGAGTAACTGCTTCAGTAAGTGCTGCAGCAACTGTAATAGAAAGAGTGATTTCATTCTGGATGGCAACAATCATAGGGATGGTTATTTTACCGTATTACGGTTCATCAGTTCTTGATAAAATTTCATTCGGTTCTTCAAAAGAGATTGAAGAATCGACAGAAGATGAAAATTAGAGGATTATTTTCCATTCGGCAGATAATCATAAAATATTTTTTTCAACGGTTTTTCATGGTTTTAAATAACTTTTCAAAAACATGTTTTGATTAAAATAGAAAACTTTATTTTAATATATAATCATAAATTTAATTATCACAAAAAATTATTTTTAAAAAAATTTTGGTGAATACTATGGAAATAAATGGCGTAGATATTAAAGATACTTATGCAGAAGGTTTCGGAATCAAAGTAACTAGAATTCTAGTTACTGCAGCAACTGAAGAATTAGCAAAAATAGCAGCAACTGAAGCAACCGGTTACGGAACTTCTGTTATCGGATGTCCTGCTGAAGCAGGTATTGACTGTTTTGTACCGGCTGAAAACACTCCTGACGGAAGACCTGGATATGTTATCATGATTTGTCAGGGCGGTAAAAAAGCACTTGACCATGAATTAATGGAAAGAATTGGAATGTGTGTTTTAACCGCACCAACCGCAGCAGCATTTAATTGTCTTGAATCAGAAGACACTTTAAACACCGGTGCTAAATTAAAATTCTTCGGTGACGGATTTGAAGAAGAATTAGAAATTGATGGAAGAAAAGTATTCTCTATTCCAATTATGTCTGGTGACTTTTTAGTAGAATCTGACTTCGGATACAAAGACGGTGTAGCTGGAGGAAACTTCTTTATCTTAGCTAAAGACCAAATGACTGGTGTAGAAGCAGCTCAGGCAGCTGTTGCAGCAATCAGTGAAGTTGAAGGTGTAATTACTCCGTTCCCTGGAGGTATGGTTGCATCCGGTTCTAAAGTAGGATCAAATAAATACTCAAAATTCTTAAACGCATCAACCAATGAAAAAATGTGTGTAACATTAAAAGACAAAGTTGATTCTGACATTAGGGATGATGCTGACGGTGTATTTGAAATTGTTATTGATGGTGTAGACGAAGATTCCGTAAAAGCAGCTATGAAAGCAGGTATTGAAGCAGCCTGTGCTGTTGATGGAGTACTTGAAATTTCCGCAGGTAACTTTGACGGAAAATTAGGTTCTGCAATCATGAACTTACACGACTTATTCTAGAGAGTTTAACTCTCTCTTTTTTTTCTTTTTATTTGATATTTTTGCTTATTTTTAGTATATTATATGCTATTTTTTGTTAAATTCGCAGTATCATTCACAAACATTATTATAAATGCTGGTGATATAATTATATATGATAATGTTTTGGAGTAAAAATAATGTCTAAAAAATACTGGCTGACAATTCCCATTATGCTTTTAATTTTTTTAACCGTTGGAATGGTTTGTGCAAATGAAAATGTTACTGCTGATGAGTATGTGTCTTTTCAAAATGATTTGCAGACTCCTGCAACTGAAGAAATTGCAAATCAAACATGTGAGCATTCACAGATTGCCACTAAAATAGAAACTAAGGAGGTAACCACTTATTATAAGGAAAAATCAGAACTGGTGTCATATCTAAAGGACTCCAATAATCAGCCAGTTTCAAACAAGCGTGTTTTTATTTCAATAGATAATAGGAATCATGATGGATTCAGTGATGATGAGGGTAAGGTAGTTTTAAAGCTTAATTTAAAACCGGGCACATATACGGCAAAAATTAGCTTCGCAGGTGATGACAATTACACTTCAAGTTTTAATGAAGCTGTCGTTAAAGTAAAAAAGACTTCTCTGGCAATTTCTACTGGAGACTTTAAAACATACTTTGAATCAGGATTTTATTTTAAAGCCAAGGTAATAAACAAAATCACTAAAAAACCTGTTGAAGGACTGAAACTTGCTTTTAAAGTTTATAAAAACAACAAATATAGAATTTACTGGGCGGTCACCGATGCAAATGGTATTGCAAAGCTTAAGAAAAATCTTAAAGTCGGAAAATATAAGGTTGTAACTTCAATAAGGAAAAACAGTTATCTTAAATCCAAAAAATCAAAATCATCTTTAACCATCAAACCAACCGCTGAAATGGGCTGCAGTTCATTATACCTGCAGGTAAGTAAATCTGAATCTGTTGCGGGATTCAGGAGGGATGCAACCAATGCCAAATTGCTCCACATTGTCAAATACAAATTGAATGGCAAACATACTATAAAACAATATAAAACCAACAGTTATTTTTTCCATTCAATAACTACGGCTGACGG
This sequence comes from uncultured Methanobrevibacter sp., assembly GCA_902782595.1. Taxonomy (GTDB): domain Archaea; phylum Methanobacteriota; class Methanobacteria; order Methanobacteriales; family Methanobacteriaceae; genus Methanocatella. The sequence continues at coordinate 6,149 of CACZNW010000001.1, forward strand.
CTGGATGATGGGAACCGGGGGATGGGATAATCCTACGGTCAATTCTGCAATTGAAAAACTTGCCGGTAAGATAGTCAAATCAGGTAAAATCAAAATGTCAGATTTAAAAAAGATTCAAAACTGGGAAAGAAAACTGCCTTTGGGTCATTTTTCAATCAAGTCGCCTAATGGTAACTATGGTCTTGTCTGGTCCGGAACCATCATAACAGGCAAGTTGAGTCCCGGAGAATACATTAAGGTTCCTAATGTAAGATCCCTTTTCGGACATGGAAAATGGACAAAGTTTTCCAAAAATCCTGCAAAAGCCGCTATTAAAGTTGGAGCAACTGATTCCTTTGGAATCAATAGAAGGGACATTACGGTCTTTCACTGGAAAATGTTAACTAAAGAAGGTAAAACAACATCCTCTCTTAAGGTTTATGCGGCAAATGATGATGGAAAACTGACTGGAAGAAGTACTGGACATTTAAAGGATGACATTAAATTCAAGGGAAAGTTCATATCTAAAAATAAACTACCTAAATCTCCTCTTAAATTATTGCTGGGAGTTCACAAGTTTGGAAACATTGATAAGATGATTAAAATTCAAACCAAGGTCCGGGCAGATGATCTGACTAAAATGCAAAATGAATCAGACACTTTTGACATTGCAGTTAAAGATAAAAAGACAGGTATGTCGATTAAAAAACTTAAACTCAAATTAAAAATTGGAAACATGGTTTATACAGTTAAAACAGATAAAAAAGGAATTGCAAAGTTCAGCGCTGACTCATTGGATGTGGGCACTCATAAGGTCGTCATATACTCTGCCAATGACAAATATTATGTATCGGCCAAAGGTACAATCAGAATAACTTAATGAGATAATGGTTTAAACCTCTACATTTCATTTATGACAAATTTTTTGACACCAAAAATTTTATATTGATTGCATATTAAACTAATTTTAACTATATTCTTTTAATTGGAGGCAGTCATTATTGAATAAAAAAATATTTTTTGTTTTATGTGCATTAATCCTTATTTCAGTTAGTGCAGTTTATGCAGACGAGATTAATTCAACTTCAATGAACTCAACCAATTCATCTTATTTTCAGATTGATGATTCAGTCTCATCAAATGCCGTGCAATCAGATTTGTCAAGCGAAAAAAACATGACTGAGATGGTTTCACCATCGGATAATGTTTATTATAAAGGATTATACAGTGTAACTTTAAAGGATTCCTGTTCAGGTTCTCCTTTAACAAATAAAACAGTTGACTTTTTAATAGACAATGTCAGATATTGTTCGCTCACAGATAACGGAGGTGTTGCCAGTGTCAGCCTGGACTTATCTCCAGGCAAATATAATGTTTTCGCATCATTTACAGGGGATGGCAATTATCAGGGTTGCAATCTGACTTCTGCCTTCAATGTGGTTCCGACTATTAAAGCAAAGGATATTTCAAAATATTACGGGGCAAATACTCCATACACTGCCCAGTTTTTAGACAGTTATGGGAATGCTCTGACAAATGCTGTGGTTACAATAAAGGTCAACGGCAAAGCTTATAGCACCAAAACTGACAATAATGGAGTTGCAAATCTGGCAATGAATTTTAATCAGGGAATATATAAAATCGTTTCAACCAATCCTCTTATGGGTTATATTCTGACAACCAATTTTGTAATTCAATCAACAATAACTTCATCAGATGTCAGTCAGGTTCAGGGTCAGAATAAAAAATTCAGGGCAATATTTCTCAAAAGCGACGGAAAACCGCTGGTTAAAAAATATGTCAAATATAAGTTTAGGGGCAAAATTCACAAAGTTAAAACAGATTCCAGGGGAATGATAAGTTTATCACTGAAAAAACTGAAAAAGGGAACCTATAAGATAGTCTGTTATAACGGAGGTTTGCCAAAAACTTCCACGATTAAAATTTTTAAAAAAAAGGCGTCCACTAAATTATCCGCCAGCTCTTACAGTTTCTATCCGAATGACTTCAGGTTAATCAAGGTCAAATTATCAACATCTTTGGGTGATAATTCAAATGCCGGAAAAACAGTTAAAATCAACATCAACGGAAAAACATATTATAAAAAGACAGACGGCAACGGCATTGCATCAATGGATTTATCCTCATTTAAAAGCGGGATTTTCAATGTCAAATATCAGTATGAGGGAAACAGGTTTTTCAAATCCTGTGAACTGACAAAATCAGTCACTATATTCGATACTTCCAAAACCTCTCTCAGCGTTAAGGGCACAACCCATTTTGGTTATGGTGCGGGCACTTCACTGAAACTGTTTTACAATGCAGGCGGAGTTCCTTTAGCCAAAAAAACAGTGAAACTGACTGTTGCCGGTGTAGCTTACACCAAAACCACTGATAATAATGGAATAGTGTCGCTGCCAATCAACCTAAAGATTGGAAATTATACTGTTGGTTATAAAACAAACAATGATTCACATTTCATTGGAACTTCAGGGTCTTTTGATATAGATGTTTTTCAAAGGGATCCATCCAAGGTAGTCTGGAAATCCGGAAGTTCATACAAGGATAATTCCCAGACTTTCAAGGTTCTCATAACTGATTTAAAAGGAAAACACGCTTCCGAAGGAAGCGTTGAATTGACAATTGACGGAGAAGTGTATTCCGCTAAAGTGTCATCAGACGGTTATGCAAAGGTTAAAACCGATGTTGCAATAGGAAAATATAAAGTTTCAGTCAAATTCAATGGAAATAATAATTATCTTTCCAGTTCCAATTCCAAATCCGTTAATGTTAAACTTTCCAAATTCGGCAGCGGAATCAATGAAAGAAATGCGAAGGATTCCGGAGCATATCACAAGTCTTCAAGCCACTGTAAAGTAGGAAATAAAAAAATTAAAAAACTTGTCAATAGATTAACCAAAGGACTGACCAGTGATGTGGATAAGGCGAAGGCAATTTTCAATTATGTAAGGGATAATCTGGATTATAGTTATTATTATGACACCAAATACGGTTCAACAGCAACATTAAACCATAAAAAAGGAAACTGTGTTGACCATTCTCATCTGCTGGTTGCAATGTATCGTACAGCGGGTTTTTCTGCAAGATATGTTCATGGAACATGCCGTTTCAGTGACGGTGATGTTACAGGTCATGTATGGGCCCAGGTCAAAATCGGAAAGACATGGGTTTGTGCGGATGCAATTTCTTATAGGAATTCTCTGGGTAAAATTAAAAACTGGAATGTAAATCACTACACTCTTCACAGTAAATATGCAAGTTTGCCGTTTTAAAACTTAGGCATAATTAATCGTTCTTTATATCTTTTGAGGTAATTTCAGCGATTTGTCTGTTGGTTAAGTTAACTCCAATAACTTCTTCTTCCTTTTCCAAATCTTTTAACAATTTATTGAGGGTTGCTTTATCGGGTCCTGAAATCAAATGGGTATGTACAAGATTCACGGTTCTGTAGAGGTTTTCCAGTGCGATTCTATAATCTTCATGGGTATCTATACGGTCCTGGAACTTTCTTCCTTCGTACAGTTTCATCGTTTTTATCTCACGAATCAGGGGGGTTTCTATTCCTGGAAGATGGTACTCGATGTTTTCCAGTGTACATCCGTGTTTAACTATTGTTTTAAATTCGTCATAGATGTGGTTCACTTCATGCCTGACGGTGATTCTTAAAATGTGAGGTCTGGTTGATTCGTAGTATAAGTCTTCTCCTCCGATTATCTCAGGAGACACGATTTTATCTGCCCCTGCTTTTCTAAGTCTTTTAATGTTGTCCAGTTTACTGGCTCTTGTAACAATCCATGCATCAGGATTGGTTTCTCTGATTGTCAACACGATAAACAGATTATTCACGTCATCTCCTGTGCAGATTATGACACTTTGACATTTTTCTCCGGCCAATTTAGCTATTAAATCGTTTTCAATTGCATCGTCATTTATAACAACAACATTCTGGCTTTCTTCTATCGTTTTGCATTTTTCTGAGTCCTTTTCAATTATAATGACATTCTGATTTCTCTGGTTTAATTCATTGAAAACTACTCTTCCGACTCTTCCTAAACCGCAGATAATATAATAATCCTTCATTCCATTTATAGCTTTCATTTTTTTAGCTCCTTGTGAATATTTACTCATTTTGTCCTGAAAATTTGTCAGCATGATATTAAATACAAATGCGAGTAGCGCAACCCCTCCAATCGCCAGTGTGGTTGCAAATATTTTTTGAATTCCAGTATATGGAGTGTAATCACCATATCCAACAGTAGCCATCGTAATAACTGCATAATAAACTGAATCAACTAAATTCAACTTCATTATGTAGTGTGACCCTACGATACCATAAATAAATAGGATGACTATTAAAATCATACCATTGTCGATATATTTTGTGGGCAATCTTGTTAAAATTTTAAATGTTATCTTTCGCATATGATTTTTCCTTGGTATAATTGTAAGATGATTATATTTATGGCGATTCTTATATTTAGTCTATTACTTAATTTTTTTACCATTTTGTAATATTATTCTTGGGCTGTTATTCTCTTGTGAGAATAAGGTTTACCAAGCTATCC
>CACZNW010000002.1 GCA_902782595.1 uncultured Methanobrevibacter sp.
CAGGAGTAAGGATAAGGACGAAGAGGAAGAAGCCGAAACTGAAGATGAGTCTGAGGAAAAAGAAGAGAAATCTCACTTCTGGAGCAGAAACAAAAAACCTGTCGAATCCGCTGACGGTGAAGCCACGGGAGGAATATTCTCCTTTATCCGTGAAAAAACCATTCAGGAAAAACACGTTGAAGACATACTCTTTGAACTTGAACTTAGTCTTCTTGAAGGGGATGTTGCAATGGAAGTTGCAACCGCAGTCGTTGAAGGAGTCAAGGAAAATCTCGTCGGTAAAAAAATTAAAAGAAGCAACGATATTCCAGAATACACATACTACGCTTTAAGGGATGCGGTAGCTGAAATCATAGACATTCCGGGCAAGTCAATGACTGAAATGCTTGAGGAAAAAAAGGCCGAGGGTGAACCTCTTGTTGTCATGTTTGTGGGAATCAACGGAACAGGCAAAACCACAACCATAGGTAAACTGGCCAATTATTATCTTAAAAGAGGTTACACTCCTGTAATTGCGGCTTCAGATACATTCAGGGCAGGGGCCATTGAACAGGTTACCCACCATGCCGAAAACGTCGGAGTTAAAATCATCAAGCACCAGAAGGGCTCAGACCCTGCGGCAGTTGCATATGACGCAGTCGAACATGCACGGGCACAGGGAAAAGAACTTGTACTTATCGATACCGCCGGAAGAATGCAGACCAATACCAATCTTATGGATGAGATGAAAAAGATTAAAAGGGTTTCCAAACCTGATTTGGTCATTTTCGTCGGTGACGCGATAACAGGTAATGACGCCACAGAACAGGCACGCAAATTCAATGAGGCAATTGACATTGACGGAGTTATTCTCACCAAGGCCGATGCGGACAGTAAAGGTGGAGCGTCACTTTCAATCGGATACGTTATCAAAAAGCCTATCATGTTTTTAGGTGTCGGTCAGGGCTATGACGACATTATGGAATATGACCCTGAATGGATGCTTGACCAGCTTTTCAGTGAGGATGAGGAAATTGCAGAGGAGGATTAGAAATCTTTTACTGATTGTCCTGGTGCTGCTTGTAATATTTGCAGTCTGGGCAACCATATTCAACCCGTCAAGTTCGGTTGTGAATGCAGATTCAAAGGAAAACGTTTCCATTGCTGTTACAGGTGACGTTATGTTTGCACGTAACATGGCAGGTGTTTTAAACACAGACTCATCACCGTTTGCCGGCGTGAGTGACGTTACCTCGGTGGTTGATTTGCTTTTAATCAATTTTGAAAATGCAGCAACCTCATCCGAAAATGCAGTCAAGGGTGATGTTCCGCTTAAATGCGATCCTTCATACGTTCCCCTTGCAAAGGCAAATAACGTGACCGTTGCAGCCCTTGCAAATAACCACGTTTTTGATTATGGTGCTGAAGGAATGCGTGACACAGTCTCAAACCTGAAGGCGGCAAACATAACTGTGCTCGGTGCCGGAAATACTGCCGAAGAGGCTCACCAGCCGGTTGTAAAAGACATTAACGGAAGAAAAATCACAATCCTTAACTATATGGATTCACAGAACTTCGCCGAATACTCACAGGAAGTAATGCCGATTGCAAAGGGTTCCAATCCGGGTTATTCTGCTTACTCATCAGATGATGCAAGAAAACAGATTGAAAAACACAACGATTCTGATTTAATCATTGCTTTCATGCACTATGGAAACGAATATTCATTCTCTCCGAACGAATATCAAATCAACATGTCTCATGAACTGATTGATCTGGGAGCGGATGTTGTAATAGGAGCTCACCCTCACGTTCCGCAGGGAATTGAAATGTATAACGGAAAGCCAATTTTCTACAGTCTCGGAAATTTCATGTTTGACCTCGGCCGTGAAGATACACTTTCCGATTACTTTGTTGAGATGGATATGGTTGATGACCATGTTGACTGCACAGTATATCCGGTGAGGATTTCCGGATACCTTCCCGAACACATGGACAGTGAAGATGGAAAAGCACTTTTAAGCAGTCTCACACCTCAATGCAGTCAGATGAACATTACCGATAATGGTGTCGGTAAGTTAACATTTAATTTAACTGATAACTAATCATTATCAGTTATTTTTTTATTTTAAATGGTTTAAAATTAAGATTTAAAATCTTGAAAAGTCACTATTAATCTAATTTCAATTCACTATATCTGAACTTATCATAGCTTATTTTAATATATATGTTCTTTTAACAAGCATATATATACTTTTTCAACTTATTTTTATCAATTTAAGCTGTTTTAAACCCAGTTTCTTATTAAAAAGATTTATATATGGTTTTCTATTAATACTTATAGTGAGAGGTGAAAAAATTTCGATAAAAAATAATGCATTGATTTTGTCAGTCGTGCTGCTGCTTGTTTTTATGACAGGTGCTGTCAGTGCGGTTAACCAAACCGATGCAGTGACAAATCATGAAACTGACTTCCGGGCGAATGATACATGTGATGACGTGCTGGAAATGTCAGATGACACAGTAACGGGCGAAGACTTGCCCCAAAAAACAACAATCAAAAGCAACGATACCAACATTGTCAGCGGGACTGACTTTTCAGCGAGACTGTGTGATGAAAACGGCAGGGGAATAGCCAATAAAACAGTACAGTTCACTTTAAACAACAAATCAGCCAACCACACAACAGACGCAGAAGGTGTGGCGAAACTTAAGGTTTCACTCAACCCCGGTACCTATACAGTTAAATACTCATTTAACGGTGACGGATATGCGGCATGTGAAAACGCAACCGACATATTTGTAATCCCAACTTCAGACTCAAAAATAAAGGCGTCCGACTATACTGCATATGTTGGAGTTACAAACACCTATAAAGTAACACTGACTGTCGCAAACACTCCCCTGGCCAACAGGCTGGTTACCTTTAAGTTAAACGGCAAGACATATTCCAGAAAAACCAATGCCAAAGGTGAAGCGGCCATCAATATCCAGGAACCTCAGGGAACCTATAAAATTGAATACTCATATGCCGGTGAGGACAACATCAAATCAGTCAGCGGCACTTCCAAAATTACAGTTAAAAAGGGAATGCCGGTTAAAATCACAAAATACTCAGCCAGGGTATACAGGCACAAAAAGGCCGATTACTTTAAAATCAAACTGACCGATACCAGAGGTTCAGTTCTCAAATCCAAAAGGGTAACATTTACACTCAACGGGAAAAAGTACGTTAAAAAAACAAACGCCAACGGTATTGCTTCACTTAAAGTCAAGCTTAAAATCGGTTCATACAAAATCGGGGTCGGCTTTGCAAAAACCGCCGTATACGGCAAGGCATCAAAAACATTCACCGTTAAAGTCAAAACAAATAAGAAACTCCACAACGGAATGTGGCTTTTCGGAAAGGACATGTACAGCACAGACCTTGCAAAACTTGAAAAATACGGTATAAATGAAGTATTTTTAAATTTCAAGGCTCTGGAACTTCACGGTAAGACAAACGTTGAAAAATGGATTAAACAGGCAAAAACCCATGGTATCAGGGTTCACCTGTGGATGCAGGTATTCTACGGTGCAAACAACTGGCAGAATCCGGTCACTTCAGGCGGAAGCATCAAATATGATTTAATCAACTCCAAAGTCAGGGAAGCGGTTAAATATGCCAAGGTGAAAGGAGTAAGCGGCGTTCACTTTGACTACGTTAGATATCCGGGAAACGCACACAACTACAAAAACTCCGTCAAGGCAATCAACCACTTCATTAAAAAGGCAACCGCCGGTGTACATAAGGTAAACAAGAAACTGGTGGTTTCAGCTGCAGTGATGCCCGAGCCTTCAGGCATGAAATACTACTACGGCCAGGACATTGCCACAATGGGCAAATACCTTGACGCCATCATTCCGATGGTTTACAAGGGAAATTACCATGCCGGCACCAAATGGATAAAATCGGTGACAGGCACATTTGCAAAACAGTCCAAAAAGGCACAAATCTGGACAGGTCTTCAGTCATACAGATCCGATGCCAGTCTCAAAAAGATTCCCGCAAAGGAACTGATGGGTGACGCCGAAGCATCAATTGCCGGCGGAGCATACGGTGTAATACTGTTCAGATTCGGATTATTCAACTACATTAACTTCAACAATCTATGAGGTGTACCATGAAAAACAGAATATTCATATTTTTAATTATATTGCTGGCTGTTTTTGCCGCTTCGACAGTTTCGGCGGCAGACAACTCAACCGATACGGGGGATGACTCTCTTCTTGAAGTTCCCGATGAAACCACACTAATAGGTCAGAATGAAACGGAAAAGGCACCAAGTGAAATTTCCCCGTCACAGGCCACAGGATATGATTCATTTGAAACAGACATTTCGGCAAAGCTGACATCAAACGGCAAGGCGCTGCCTTCAAAAAACGTCACAGTCAAAATAAACGGCGCAACATATAAAAAGGCAACTGACACAAACGGTGCTGTCACTTTCACTGTCAAACTTTCAAAGGGAACCTATGATGCGGTATTTTCCTTTGACGGTGATGAAAACACAAACTCATCAGCGGCAACATCCAAAATAACAGTTAAGGATGCCGTTAAAACATCCCTTAAGGTGGGGGACAAGGACCTTAACTACCGTCAGGGTTCAAAATGTCTTTTCTATGTCAAACTCACTGACAGTAAGGGCAACGCCATCAAAAACCAGTGGGTTACCATAAATGTCGGCGGGAAAACCTACAGGGTCAAAACCAACAGTGCCGGAAACGCAAAAATTTATATAAACCTTAAAAAGGGAACATATAAAATAAAATACTCATTTGCAAAAACCGCCCCATATCTTGCTTCATCCGGATCGTTTAAAATCAAGGTAAGGCCTAAAATGCCGAAGGGTGACGGGTACTGGCTATGGCCTATGCACATGAAAAGCGTCAACCTTAAAAGCCTTGCCAAAAAAGGAACAAAACATCTCTTCCTTCATGCAGATGCCGTTGGAAGTTACGGAAAAGCGTCTGTCGTATCCTTTATCAAAAGGGCTCATAAAAACGGAATGAAAGTTCATCTATGGATTCAGCTGGCATACAGCGGCGGAAACTGGGTTTCACTTGTTGACGGTCACGGCAAATTAAAGTACTCCTTCATGAACAGTAAAATAAAGCAGGCTAAAAACTTTGCAAAAATCAGTGGAGTGGACGGAATCCACTTTGATTACATGAGATACGGTGGAACAGCCCACAAACACCCGAATGCTGTAAAATCTGTCAGTTACTTTGTTAAAAAGGCAAGCGTTCAAATCCACAAGGTCAGACCGAACTGTATAGTTTCAGGTGCCCTGATGCCCGAACCGAGTGCAATGCACTACTATTACGGTCAGGACGTTCCTACATTAAGCAAATACATTGATGTGCTCCTGCCGATGGTTTACAAGGGAAATTACCATCAGACCCGTTCATGGATAAAGTCAGTGACAAAAACCTTTGTCAAACAGTCTAACGGTGCTCAAATCTGGACAGGCCTTCAGTCATACGTTTCAGATGCAAATACCA
>CACZNW010000003.1 GCA_902782595.1 uncultured Methanobrevibacter sp.
GTTGACGGCGTTGTGGGAGTATGTCGGGGTTATGATATTTATGACGGCGTTCCGACTCTTATAACTGATCCCGATGAAGTTATTAAAACTGCAGGTTCCATTCACTGCGCTACCTTAAACATTGCCAAATTCATATCCAAATACCTGGACGGAGCCCGATACATGAAACTTGCAGTTGCATGCAAACCCTGTGATGCGATGACTCTTCGAGAACTGATGAAAAGGGGCAATGTCATTGAAGACAACGTAATTCTGATTGGTATTAACTGCGGAGGAACCATGCCTCCGGTTCCAACAATCAACATGATTAGAGATGTATACGGACTTGACCCCAATGATGTTATCAGGGAGGAAATATCCAAAGGAAAACTGATTGTTGAAACTGCTGAAGATGAAAGGGGTTTGGACATTAAAGACCTTGAAAAACAGGGTATGGGCAGAAGGGAAAACTGTCAGAGATGCAATCTTAAAATTCCTTTCAATGCCGATTTGGCATTAGGTAACTGGGGAGTAGTCGGTGAACTGGAAGGAAATGCCACTTTTGTTGAAGTGTTTTCTGATAAAGGTGCAGAAGTCTTAAATAAGGTAATAGAAGCTAATTTAATCAAAATAACTCTCCCTGACGAAGAGGGAATTAAAAAAAGGGATTTCATCAACAATTTCATGCTTAAGGAATCCTTAAATAAAAAAGAAACAGATTACGCAGGCACTACCGGTGATATTATTGACGTATTCTACAAATACCGTGACGAGTTTTCAAGATGCATGAAATGCTACGGATGCCGTGAAGCATGTCCATTATGTTTTTGTGAAGACTGCTGTCTTGAAGCCGAAGGTCCTGAATGGGTACCGGGAGGGCGCACTCCGGCAGCTCCGTTTTTCCACTTGACCCGTATGGTGCACATGGCAGATGCATGCACCAACTGCGGACAGTGTTCTGAAGTTTGTCCAAGCGAAATTCCTGTTGCAAGGGTATGGAGTACTGTAAACAATAAAATAAGGGAAACTTACGGATATATTCCAGGTATGATCAGTGAAGACCCGCTTCCGTTCACAGACCACATATCCAAAGCCAAAAGGTTATAAGTTAATGCTTATAACACTTTCTTTTTTTATTTATAGATATTATTAATCCGATGGATTATTGAGATTTAGTCGGGGACGGCATAATCCCGTATACAGCTATTGATTAAACGGTTCACGGTTATTGATTCCGTTAATGAAAATTTCCTCCAGTTGTTCTTCGCTTTCACCGTTTCTGATGTGTGAAATCAGTTCAACCAGATTGTCATTTCTTAAAAGGCATGGTTTGATTTTACCGTCTGGAGTTATCCTTAATCTGGAGCAGTTTGCGCAGAAGGTAGAGTTGTCAACAGGCTTTACCACCTCGATTTCTCCACCGTTAATGTAATATTTTTTACGGCCCTGCATGAATTTGCGCTCATGAACCTCATCAGCTATATCGGCCAGTTCACTTTCAATGTCATCAAGGTTATAATGATATTCTGCACTGAATTTGTCCTCGTCACAGTTTTCACTGTCAATCAGTTCGATTAGCTGGAGGACAATGCCGTGCTTTTTGCAGAATTTAAACATGTCGTCAATTTCATTCTGATTGATGTCCCTCATAATGACCATGTTGATTTTAACGGGGTATAGTCCGACCTCAGCTGCCTTTAAAATGCCTTTTCTGGCATCCTCAAGATAATCCTTTTTGGTGATGTATTCAAAGGTCTTTCTGTCAAGGGTGTCGAGACTCACGTTGACACGGTCAAGACCGGCGTCCTTTAAGTCCTGCGCATATTTTTCCAAAAGAATTCCGTTGGTTGTCATTGAAATGTCCTTAAAACCGAGACTGGAAATTTTTTCAACGATTTCAACGATATCCTTTTTAAGCAGTGGCTCTCCGCCTGAAAGTCTGATTTTTTTAACACCGATATTTTTGGCTACCCTGCAGATTGTGTAGAGTTCATCGGCGGTCATTTCATCTTCTGATTTTACCATTCCGTCATGATGGCAATAAAGACAGTTGACATTGCATCTGTTGGTCAGGGTAATTCTCAGTGAAATGATCGGTCTTTCGTATTTATCCAAAGTGACATTTTCAAGCATATTTATTCTTCTACCGTGATTGTTATTTTACTGATTTTTGAATCTGTTTTAAGGGAATTTATGATTGCATAAATGGTTTCCTTTAAAATTCCCTTTGTAAATGCGTTGAGTTCAATGTTTTTATTATCTGTTTTAAGTGTGATGTCGGCATCACTCAAATCATCTTCAATATCCGTTATTTCAATATCTATTGTTTTAATGTTTTCAGGTGTTTTAATCGAGTTTATCATTCCTTTTATTGAGTTTGAAACGATTTTGGATGTAAACTCATTGAGTTCTAACTCTTCATCATTAATCAGGACACTGCATTTGGCATTAACCGGACTTTGAGAGGGTTTCTCCTGAGGGATAATCAGTTCAATCTTTCCAATCTCCTCAACATCGTAGTCCTTCAGGTTCAGGGTGCTGATGACTCCGCACACACTGTTTTTTAAATAATCGCTGACGAACCTGTTTAGACCGACCACTTTGCCGTCTATTGAAAGGTAGCAGTGTGTCTGGTCAATGTCTTCCGTTTTAAGATTTCCTTTACGTATTTCACAAGCTATCGTTTCGCCGTTGTTGAACCCGCAGTTTTTAGCAAACAGGGTGTCCACAATGTCATGACCTCTATCTTCTATGAGGTCTGCAAGTTCGCTCATACCTTCCTCATCAATTGTAAAGGAGTTCACCTCTTTAATGGTGTATTCGTCCCTTACATTGGGGGATGTTATTATTTTCGGGTAATTGTAGGTTTTGAACCCTTCGATTATTACAAAGTCAACGTCATCAAGGTGTTTTATTAAAAACAGTATTCTGTTTAAATCCATTTCAGATTTTGCATTGAAAAATGTGGTTGAACCGACTCCCACCACAAGGTCAGCTCCCGCCTGTTTGTGTTTCCAGGTGTCTGTGTTTTCCTTATCCATCTCCATTGTGTGATGTGAGTGTTTGATTGAAGCTACCCTGTAACCTCTTTTTGTCAGCTCTTCTATGATTTTCACTGTCAGAGAGGTTTTTCCGGTGTCTTTTTTACCTACTACAGATACTATTTTCATAATTTCAATTCCCATTTTGGTTATTATTATTAATTTGTCTTTTGTATTAATTATATTTTTAATGTGATGTGGGGTTACCTCACCCACTTTTTCGGGATTCGATTTTCCCGACATTTATGTGTAGTTACTACACATTAGATTTGGTCTGTTAATCCATCGAGTTTTACCCTTTTTTTGAAATGATATGGTTTATTCAGTTGATTTTGTAGTTATTGAATTTTGGCATTCGAATATTAAAATTTTACTTTCTATATTTTTTTAATTATTTTTTAAAATTAATAATTATTTTTATTTATATAATGAATTGTTTTACTTTTTTTATTGTCAATATTGATTATTTTAAATCTGAATTTAGTATTCCTAAATCTGAAATTTCCTAAATTTCTGCAAATTATGAGAAAATAACCGATATGTTTATATGTACAATTCGAGAAAAATCTTAATTGGCAAAAATATTTATATTTTTGAGAGGTTAAAATTATGGCAGTAAAGATAGATTCAGAAGCTTGCGGACACATTGAAAACTGTCCGGTACAAGGATTATGTGTTAAAATTTGTGAACAGGGTGCACTCATCGAGGAAAACGGCGACGTAACCATTGTCCCTGAAAAATGTGACGATTGCGATTTATGCATCCAGAATTGTCCAAATCAGGCAATATCAAAAGCTTAAAGAGGGAAAAGCATGTTTAATATTGAAAGAGAAGGCGGCGAACACAGGGTACTTTCCTACAAAGACCAGAATTGTGTGGGCTGCGGGATATGTAGCGAGGTCTGTCCCACTGATTCATTAAGACTGGGACCTACAGTTCCCATTGCACGGGGATTAATAGAAATGGATCTTGTTTCAGTAAACGCCAAGTCATGTGCATTTTGCGGATTATGTTCATCAGCATGTCCGTTCAACGCTTTGGATTTGACAATTGACAATGTAAGCATTAAGGAATTGGATATTTATCCTAAATGGGATGTTGAATCAACAGTTAATGATGACGACTGCATTTACTGCGGAAGATGCAGAGAGGTCTGTCCTCAGGATTCAATCATTTTCAAAAGGGAATTACCTGACCGTTCAGCACTGGTAAGGGGAGAAATAGATATAGACGACGAAAAATGTATCTACTGTTCATTCTGTGCTGATTTATGTCCTGCAGAGGCAATAACAGTTAAATGCATTCCAACTGCAAGCAATGAAACAGTGAACAATGCAATTGAAGTTGACTTGTCAAAATGTGTTTTCTGTGGCGTCTGTAAAAGGGTATGTCCTGAAAATGCAATCAGGGAAATCTGTTCAACCTGTATGTATGTGGATGACATTGAAGTTCCCGAAGTTACCGGTGAAACATTCATCGTTGAAAACACCTGTGTGGCCTGTTCATGGTGCAGTGAAATTTGTCCTAAAGATGCAATTACAATTACAAAACCCTTTGAAGGCACACTCGAATTAAATGAAGTAGAAGAGGATGAAAAAATCTGTAAAGGCGAATCCTGCCACGCATGTCAGGATGTATGTCCATGTAATGCAGTTGAAATCGTTGACGGAAAGGCATCAACCAATCTTGACTTCTGTAACCTGTGCGGAGCCTGCGTACCTGCATGTCCTCAGCATATAAGGGTGGTATCAAGAACAGATATGAAATTGGGCAATGTCAACTCCAGGTCATGGAGTGAAATTTTAGACTCATTGATGGAGGGTAAATAGATTTTCACCCTAACCCATCATCATTTTTTTTAATTTGGATGTGTAGTTACTACACTTTTTAGGCCGACAAAAAAATTTTTGCCATTTTTCGGCGATTTTGTAATACTTTTATATTTAATTAGTATTACAAATTTTTATTAATATTTTTCCTGGTTTTTCGATTTTCAAGATATTCAAATCTTAAAACATATACCAAATTCAAATTCTCTTTATTTCATAAATAAAATTGTTTTAATGTTGATATTTTAAATTTAACTTTATTTAAACAGGTATTGAAAATTAAAAATGTGTACTATCTACACGGTTATATATAAAGCTTGCGATTTAATTCTAGTAGACATCTATATTTATATAAGTATACATATATTTTAATCATTACACATTGGTGGTTCAAAATGCCGAAACATATCGCATCTGGTCTCAAATATTTGGCTGCGGTCAAATTGAAGGAAACTGGAAAAAGTCATCAAGAAATTGCTGACGAGCTCAATGTCGATAGATCTACCATATCACATTACCTGAATGGTAGAAACTTATCCTGGAACTCAATAGATGTTGCAAGGACAATAGTGGAGTTGTCTCCAAGGGATTTCTTGAAAATGGCCGAAGCGATATTTGACGAACCGGAACAGAGTCGAAAAATTGTGAGTATTTGCAAAGAAAGAAATTTCAAAGCAATTATTGAAGATTCCTGTATTGGTTGCGGTTTATGTGTAAGTGCATGTTCGATGAAAGCTATTAAATTAGAATCATTGCAAGCGCATGCAGACTCCATACAATGTTGTGGCTGCCAGCTATGCAGTGAAGGCTGCCCAACTGGTTCAATAAAAATTTTGGAGATTGAAAATGATTAGAAATTTAAAAGAGGTTCAAGACAACAACTTTGACATCACAA
>CACZNW010000004.1 GCA_902782595.1 uncultured Methanobrevibacter sp.
GTAGTAGGCTAGATGGGATTCGAACCCATGACCTCCCGGTTATCAGCCGAGCGCGCTAACCAAGCTGTGCCACTAGCCTATGAGATTGTGTGACAGTTAACTGTCAACACTAATACATATATTAATTAACATATATAAACGTTTTGGTTTTTTATATTATTAATATGAAATTTCAAAAAATTATCTGTTAATCATTTCATTAATGGACTCTGCCATAGCATGTCCTTCAATGGTAATGATGACCTTTTCAATACCTTCAACACTTTCAGCTCTGATTTTAGCATCAGCGGCAATACGGGTGATACTCATACAACCAGGATTGGTTGGTTTGAGAATAATTTCTGCCTGGCCGTCATCTACAGTAATATTTTGTACAATACCCATATCTACAATACTAATTCCCATATGAGGGTCATTGATAGGGGTAATAGCTTCTTTGATATCATTTACTAAATCTTCTGACATAATTTGTCTCCTTTATTTTATGTATTTATAATTATTAATGATGATATTTAAATATATTGTTATTATTTTAAACGATGTTTCAATTTAACGCCAATACCATTGCTACATTCTTCCATCTCACGGCCTGTCATCACTGCCCTGCCAACTCCAACAACTGTATCGTCATGTACAACAACCACTTCATCGTTAGGAATGATACTGTGGTCTGCCTTTTCAATTCCGGGTGCAAAAACGGTATTTGTATTTAAATCAAAATCAATATTGACAATATGAATTCCCAAATCCTTTAAAATCTCTCCACCGGCCAGATTCAATCTGAATAATCCGTAATCCTTGTTCAGCAAAGCCAGTTGAATGCCGTCAGATAAAATTCTTTTATGATACATTCCTTTTGTTTTGACATTGTCCGGAATGAACTTATCGCCGTTTTCACCAAACTGGTATTTTGCAATGGATTTAAGTTCATGTAAAGTTTTATCTCTTCTGTTTACTCTCTCGTGATTCTTAAGTTCCATTCTTAAATTATAAAGTGAATCTGCAGAAGTTGGACGTCCGTCCGCACAGACATTGGTAAAATCATCAATATATGCTTCACATGATTCAAGATATCCTCCGGCAAGATTGGCAACAATATTTTTGCCTTCACAATACTTGGAAATCAGTTTGCCTGTTTCTTCAATTTCGTCACAGGACCATGAACCGGTAGTGCTTACATCATAGGACTGAATTGGAAATGTGTTTTCAAGCTCTCTTGGACATATTCCAAAGGGGGATGTTACAATAAGTTCCTGAAAAGACCTTGTCAGTTTTCTAAATTTCTGATGAGATTTCGAATTGGAATAAGGCTTTTTCATACTGCATGGCAGTAAAACAACTGTATCACCCAAAGGCTCCATCATTGCCATTCTTTGTCTCCACCTGACCGCTTCCGGACGGTATAATGACTCTTCACTTGAACATATCACTTTCATATTGCATCCTCAGTTTATCATTAATTCATCATCAAGTTCAATCAATCTTTTAATGTTGTCATCACTGTTTTTGATTTTTCTTTTCCATTTGGCAATGACAAAATCAATATCAACCTCTTCAGTTCCGCTTATCAGGTTATCTGCATGTGCAACAATTTTTTCCTCAAGAGTCACGGGAACATAAGATTTTTCCGGAAGCCCAAGTTCTGCTGCCTCTTCAGCGGTAATTCCGGCACCAATGTGTCTTTCAATTATATTCAGTACATCATCGCCATAACCGTATTTGCGGGCAATTTCAACTCCCACAATTGCATGGGTGATGCCGTGGGTTTTTGATCTTCCGATATCATGAAGCAGGGCACCTTTTCGAATAAGGTCTTTATCTGCATTGTCAAAATTAGTGGCTATTTTCATAGCCTTCCTGCAAACTGCCTTGCAGTGTTCAATTACATTTTCAGGAGTATTCTCCCTTTCAAGCAATTTAATTTCCATTTTTATCTATTTATTTTTTTTCAGTTTTTTGTTAAATGAAGTTAAATCACTTTTGGTTAATTTGATATCCTTTTTAATTTGTTTTATTCTATCAGTGTTGTCCTGAAACTGCAGTTCTTCGCCGCAGACACATAAAAATTCTTCATCTGAAGCTTCATCAAAGT
Source organism: uncultured Methanobrevibacter sp. (assembly GCA_902782595.1). Taxonomy (GTDB): domain Archaea; phylum Methanobacteriota; class Methanobacteria; order Methanobacteriales; family Methanobacteriaceae; genus Methanocatella. Next base: position 2,093 of record CACZNW010000004.1, read on the forward strand.
TATATCTCACATGACCTAACGGGCAGACGAAAAACATATTGTTTTCTTCATTTTCCAAATCCTCATTAAGTTCATTTAACTCCTTTTCACATTCTGCATTTATCTGTCTTATTAATTCCTCTTCGTCAAATTTCCAGGAATATGTGTACCATTGGGTTTCAGGATCCTTGCTCCTTTTGTAATTGGCAATTTTTAAATCATAAAGTTTGTATAATATTTTTCTAACGATATTTAATTTGATTTTGGTTTTTTCAGCTATATCCTCATCAGTTTCAATGCCATCCATTAAGGCTTTAATTATTGGTATGATGGTTTTTTCAACGGTTTCCTGTATGTCATTAGCAATGTATTCGATATCCTCTTGTGGTAGATTCAGGGCTCTTATAAGATTGTCAATTCCTTCGGGGGTTTCATCATCAGGATAATATTCCTTAAATCTCCTTTTAAGATTTTCTTCATGTTCTTTTTCTACAATTTTGGATAATGATTTTTTTACCAATGGATTATTTAGCATTTAATTTCCCCTAACAATAAATAATAAAATTGATATTAACTATGTTTTTTTTATTATAAATATATATCTAATTTCATACAGTTGGGAAAGTTAAATTGATAAGCTCAACCGCAAAAGGCAATGTTGGTTAAAAATGTTAAAAAAATAAGTAATGAATTCAGATTCTCTTCAATACGGCTGTTATAAAAATAAATGTAAAAATAATGACAATAGGTTTATAATTCAAAATTTCAACTAAAATTATTGCTTTTAACAGTTTAGTAAAGTAACTTCAGAAATATTTTTCTATAATTTCAGGTAAATGCATATCATTTCTAGTATTCCTCATCAACCAGTTTCATTCTGTACTGTTCTAAAAATTTAGATAATCATTTTTTCTACTTTTAACATGTTATTCTGCATTTCAACAGGGTCTTCAATTTCAAAAGGATATTCTTTAGGATACTAGGTATCTCGCCACATTTTGACACACTAAGTATGCCATCATTCAAATTATTTTATCATCAGTTTTAATTTGGTAATACACGCAGGATAACTAGTATTCTTCTAAAATTTCCAGCAGGTTTTTAGAGATGTATTCAACTTCTTCATCGCTTAGTGTTGAATAAATCGGAAGGCTAAGTTCATTTTCAAATAAATGATAAGCATTCGGATAATCTTCAATGTCGAATCCCAAATTCCTGTAGGCCGTTAATAATGGCAGCGGTTTGTAGTGTACATTTGTACTTATTCCCCGCTCTTCCATTTTCACAATAATTTCATTTCTCTCTTCAAGAGTAATGTCTTTTAGCCGGGTCAGATATAAATGGCCTGATGAAGTATGATTTTTGCTGGTGTGATTGGGCATAATGACTCTTGTGTCTTTAAATGCTTCTTCATATTTTTTAACAATCTCATGTCTTCTTTGAAGCATTTTTCCATATCTTTTTAACTGTCCCAAACCAATTCCTGCCTGAATATCAGTCATATTGCATTTATATGCTGGAATTAAAATATCATATTCCCATGACCCTTTCTGGGTTTTTTCCAAAGCATCTTTGGTCTGACCGTGAAGTGAATAGATCTGATAATCCTTGTAGAGCTTCTCGCTGTCGATGCCGTTATGGTTTTTCCAGGTTACTGCTCCGCCTTCGGCGGTGGTGAGGTTTTTAACGGCATGGAATGAAAAGCAGGTAAAATCAGCTAATGTTCCAGCTTTTTTGCCTTTTTGAACAGCGCCAAAACCATGAGCACAGTCTGCAACGACAATAATTCTATTGAAAGCTTTCTGTATTTCATTTGATGGAGTAAATAACTCTTTTTTATCATTCACCACTTCAAAGATTTTATCATAATCACATAAAATGCCTGCAATGTCTACAGGTATAATTGCTTTTGTTTTTTCAGTTATTGCTTCAGCCATTTTTGAGTAATCCATTTCTTCCCTGTCGGTTTGGCTGTCAACCATAACGGGAGTTGCTCCGACATGACATATGACGCTGCATGAGGCAGTGTAAGTATATGCAGGTACAATTACCTCATCACCTTTTCCAATGCCCAATACTCTTAAAGTCATCTCCAAAGCGGTAGTTGCGGCACTTAAACAGACGGTTCTGTCACTGCCACAGTATTCACTAATCTGTCTTTCAAATTCTTTTGTTTTCGGCCCAGTTGTAATCCAGCCTGATTTCAATGCAGCTATTACTTCATCAATTTCAGTTTCACTTATATCTGGTGGTGAAAAAGGTATATTCATTATTTCATTCTCCGTTAACTTCTTTAGGCTCTCTGTAAGTAGGAACACATTTTTTCATGGTTTCTTTAATCTCTTCTTTAGAGGTTGTCTCTTTATCTACGATTAATCTGAACATGTCCAGTTTTTCTTCAACATCATCCATTGTCAAATCCATAGGTTCTGTTATGAAAATCTTTTCATGTTTTGTTTTCTGTAAGTTCTCTTCATCCATCAGCAATTCTTCATAGAGTTTTTCTCCGGGTCTCATTCCTGTAATTTCAATTTCCATATCCTCTCCAAGAGTGTAGCCGGATAACTCAATAAGACTTTTTGCCAAGTCATAAATCTTAACAGGTTCTCCCATATCCAGAACAAAGATTTCTCCGCCTTCGGCATAAGTGATTGCCTGAAGTACAAGCGCAACTGCTTCGGGGATTGTCATAAAAAACCTGGTGATTTCCTTATGTGTAACTGTAAGAGGCCCTCCCTGTGCCAGCTGCTTTTTGAATAAGGGTACAACAGACCCGTTGCTTCCAAGCACATTGCCGAAACGAACCGCAACATACTCTGTGTTGCTCTGTTTGTTTTTTGCCTGAATAATCATTTCACATAATCTTTTTGTGGCGCCCATTATATTTGTAGGGTTAACAGCTTTGTCGGTTGAAATCAGTATAAAACGTTTAACATTATAGCTGTCTGAACAGTTCACCAGATTATAGGTTCCGAACACATTATTCTTAATAGCCTCGGTGGGATTGTTCTCCATTAAAGGCACATGTTTATGGGCTGCTGCATGGAATACAATATCCGGACGGTACTGTTCGAATATCTTGTCCAGTCTGTCCTTTTCACGGATATTGGCAACTACTGCACGAATGTCGTTATTCGGATGGGCGGTTTTTAATTCAAGTTCAATGTCATACAGACTGTTTTCATAATTGTCCAGAAGAAGTATCTGTTTTGGATTGTGAAGCATTATCTGTCTGCAGAGTTCAGAACCTATTGACCCTCCCGCTCCGGTTACAAGGACAACTTTTCCTTCAATCAGACTTTTGATGTTGTGGTTGTCAAGTTCAACTGGGTCTCTTCCAAGAAGATCTTCTATTCCAACATCTCTGAGGCTGTGGTAGAGGTTTTCCTCGGTTATTAACTCGGACAAACTTGGTAGAACTTTAACTTTGGCTTTGGTTTTGCTGCAAATTTCTAGTATTTCCTTTTTATTTTTGTTGTCGATGTTTACGATTGAAAAGAAGATTTCATCAACACCATGTTCTTCGCAGATTTTTATGATGTCATTTCTGCTTCCTATAATTCTGACACCTGCAACTGAATATCCTATGCGTTTTTTATTATCATCGATAATGCCTATAATTTCATATTGGCCCTTAAGTTTGGAATTCAGTGTTTTGATTATATCGTTGGCCGAATATCCTCCACCTATTATCAGTAATTTCTTCTTTTTAGAGGAATCAGTGTTTTTCTTAGATGAAGGATTTGATAACAGCACATATCTGATGATTAGGCGATATGCAATTATGATCATTCCAATTACTAATCCAACAACCAGATTTAGTTTTATTGAAGGATTTTTCATATTCAAAATCAGTTCTTCAATTAAAGACACGACAAGTGAAGATATTACTGAAAGCACAATATATAAAAGATAGTCCTGATTGTTTTCATAACGGACGATGTTTGTGTATCTTTTGGATAATCTAAATACAATTTGGAACACGATTATTGCCAGGATGATGCTTATCAGTATTTCATTTCTGGTTATTGCACTGGTTGGCTGTATTAAAAATGAATCGGTAATCAATACTGATACAAGATAATAGCCTAAAATAATTGAAACACAATCCATTAGGGGCAATAAATAATTCCTATATTTGGCAATACTGTCTATGTTCACAAGTCCCATCCCGTTTTCATTAAATATTATTATCTTTATATGTCACATGTTTAATATAAAATTTTCTTACATTTTGAAGCACGAAATTCATTGATTATTATACCAATATTGATTTCGTTTTAAAATATTTATTTCACTCTATAAAATTGTATTTGTTCTTTAATACTTATATACGAGTTTCTATAATTTTTTTTTTATCAATATTTATATATAACTTCAAACAAATCATAAAACAAGTGTTTTACATCAAGTTTAAAATTAATTTTTCATTGATGGGAAAACACAAACACCGAAATTTATGATGATAATATGACTGAACTGTCCCCATTGTATAGCAAAGAGAAAATTAAAAGAATAGTTGACGAAGTAATGGCTCAAAAGAATGACAATCCACGTGATTCAACATTCAGATTTCTGCAGTCGTACTATGGCGAAGCACAGCATGAAAGTTTAAGATATCCTGGCAAATTCCTAAAATCGCTGGGTACTGAAGTATTCACTCCAGATAATCGGAACCGCAAAATGGACGGAGCAGAAATGGTAATGCCCGACGATACAATACCTGTCAAATCAACATTAAATGCAGAACAACAAACAACAATAGTCACTCCGGATAAAAAGGACTCATTGTATGATTACAAACTGGAACTGGTATTTAAATATAAGATGCCATGCTTAAACGTAATTCTGACCAACATAGGTGATAAAGACCACACAGTAATCTATGAATCACACGGGGACGCATTCAAAGTACACGTTAGAGTATTCAACGACGAAGAAATATATAAAAGATTAAATACTTTAAGTTACAATATAGAACATAAAAAGATTTTATCTCTAATAGAAGTGCTGGATTTTGCATATATACTTCTGTTTGCACAGGAAAACAAAGCAAAAGAATACTCAAAAAAGGTAGTAAAACTTTTTGGTGAAGTAAAATTCATGGATAAACGCCTGCAGGCGGATATCTACCATGTTTTAAAAAAATTGATCAGACTTCATTTCAGAGATGATGAACTTAAAACAAGGGAGTTATTGGCTATGATAACAGAATCAGTACATCCGGAAGCTATCAAAATGGAATCTACATATGATAAAATGTCTGAAAGAATTGACAATCTTGGGGATGTAATTATTCAAAAAGATGATGCACTCTCAAAAAAAGATGAGAAAATCTCATTGATGGATATGGAATTATCTCAGATTAAGGAGGAATCTTCACATAAAGATGAGCGGATTTCATTGATGGGCATGGAATTATCTCAGATTAAGGAGGAATCCTTAAAAAATAAGGAAGAGCTTATCAAATTGAAAAGCATATTAAAAGAACATAATATTGAAGTTGATTAATTAATAATCAGCTTTTAAATTTCTTTTTTTTTGCTATGGAATTCAAATCCAAATTAGGTATTTCAGATTATTTTTCTAATGATTACTGCAGGTGTATGGGTAATGGAATCAAGATCCTCAATGGTGACTTCATCAATCTCAGAGCCCAATACTTCTTTGACACTGTGAATTGTTTTCATTTCTGTAGATAAAGATTTCTGATAATCTTCAGCAATATTGGCTATTTTTAAAGCTGTTTCAACATCTATTTTTTCACTGCATCCCAAAGGGGTGGATCCCATATTTTCTGACAGCTGTCCTTTCAGATATCCGAAAAATCCGTTGTCGGCATCAATGCCGTCTATGGCAATAGGAAGGCCGGTAAAATACTTGCCGTTTTTCATATATGTTGCATCAGTATCAATAATCATAACACAGACTTCCTTTCCAAGTTCATCTTTAATTTCCTCCGCCACCTTTTCGGGATTTTCGGGAAGTAGTGAAACAAAAGTTCCCGGAGCATTGCTCAAATCAATTCCTGCTTCTGAAGCGGGTTTAAGTGCATGTTTTAAACCGTATAGTTGGAGAACAACTTCTTTATGTGCTTCGGTTTGTTTGGGTAATTTTCTTAAGTTTTTAATTGTTCTCTTTTTAATACCTAAAGCTGGACCCAACACATATCCCCACAGATACTTGCTCCAGACTGTTGTTAGAAATTTTGCAGTCAGAGACGGAGAGTACTGTGCTTCATCAACCAATCTGTTCTGTGAAACTGATATTGGAGTTTCAGCAATAACCAGATAATCATTATCCTTCATCAATTCCTTTGCAGGATTTATTATGCAATCCAGATTGTCATTCGGTTTAATATATCCTGTTTCAATTGGAATTACAATATAATCTCCATTTTTCACATGCTTTATATTGTCAAGTTCAGAGGCTGTCATAAAAATCTTTAATATAACAATTTAATATATAATAACATAATAGTGTTTTAAATAATTAACTATTTGCGGACCGATGATAATTATGGAAAGAAAATTCATTACATATTTTGAAAAACAGGGAAATGATTACACTGATGATTTAATTAAAGCTGTAAGTGATAAACTGGAAGCTAATAAAGATATAAAAAGAATATTGATAGCTTCAGCAACCGGTGAATCAGCATTAAAATTATATGGTGCTTTAGACGAATTTGATGTTGAAATAATCAACGTCACTCATCATATGGGATTTAGTGGAGAAAATGAATCTGATATCTCCGAAGAAATGGTTGAAAAATTGGAAAAGTATGGAATTAAAACCTATTATGGTATACATGCATTCAGCGGAGCTGCAAGAGGTGTAACAAATAAATATGGGGGATATTCTCCATTGGATGTTGTAGCAGGCACTTTAAGAATGTTTTCACATGGTATTAAAGTTTCAGCGGAAATTGCTGTTATGGCTGCAGATGCGGGACTAATTCCTGTTGGTGAAAAGATAATTGCAATCGGCGGAAGAGGTCATGGTGTGGATAGTGCGGTTATACTGACTCCTGTCAACTCCAAGGATTTATTTGATTTGAAATTCCATGAAATTATTGCAATGCCGAAGGAGTAGAATTATTATTTTTTTATTTTTTGGCAATAATTTTTAACATTTATATATAAATTAGTTGCATTTAAATATAAGTAAAAATAGAAATATTTAACAATTATTTTAATAGCAGATTATGTGGGGTTAAGTTGTGAAATTTATAGATGATGCAATCAAAGAATCAGAACAAAGAATGGAAGAGAAAACACCTGAAAATTTCTCTTCAGATATTGATGATGAGCTTATAGACATTATGAAAGGAGTTAAAACTAATATCTTTGTTGTTGGTGCCGGTGGAGCAGGAAACAATACAATTTCAAGATTAAATGAAATGGGTATTGAAGGAGCAACAACAATTGCAGTTAACACTGATGCTCAGGATTTATTTTATAGTCAATCCAGTAAAAAAATTCTTTTAGGTAGACAAACTTCAAAAGGATTAGGTGCTGGCGGAGAACCTTCTGTTGGTGAAGAATGCGCTGAAGAAAGTGAAGATGAAATCAGAGATGAATTGGAAGGCGCAGACATGGTATTTGTCACTTGTGGTCTTGGTGGAGGAACAGGTACTGGTTCAGCACCGATTATTGCTAAATTAGCTAAAAAAATGGGTGCTTTAACTGTCGCTGTTGCAACCTTGCCGTTTTCTGCCGAAGGTATTAAAAGAAGAGACAATGCAGAACATGGTTTGGAAAAACTCCAGAATGCAGCAGACACTGTAATTATAATCCCTAATGATAAATTATTGGAAGTTGCACCAAACTTGCCTTTAAACAAAGCTTTCATGGTATCAGATGAAATTTTAGGCAGAGCAGTTAAAGGAATTACTGAACTGATTACCAAAAAAGGTCTTGTAAGTTTGGACTTTGCTGATATCAGAAGTATCATGAGTGGATCTGGAATGGCCATGATTGGTATGGGTGAATCAGATTCAGGTGACAGAGCATTAGAATCTGTTCACGAAGCATTAAGTAGTCCATTGTTGGATATTGATATTTCAAACGCTACCGGTGCTTTAGTTAACATATCTGGTAGTTCTGATTTAACATTACATGAAGCTGAGAAAATCGTACAGGTTGTTGCTGATAAATTGGATCCAGAAGCCAACATTATTTGGGGTACCCAAATTGATGAAAGCCTTCAAAATGTTGTTAGAACAACTGTGGTTGTTTCAGGAATTAAATCTGATTCTACAGCAGATGATGTTGATTATGAAGATTATGAAGAGGAATCTATTGAATCCAATCCGTCTAATGATCAACTGGATGATTTTATTGATGGAATTTTCTAATTCTATCAATTATTTTTAATCTGTAATGGAAACATTTATTAATGTTTAAGTAATAAAATTACTTTATTACTATTATTTTATTATAAATTTTTTATTTTGGGTTATTTAAATGAATGTACAAGAAGATTTTAACAAGTTTATTAAAGATGCAAAAAGAGTATTAAAAGTAGCTAGAAAACCTGATAAAAATGAATACCTCGATTTAGCTAAAGTATCTGCGTTAGGGGTACTCGTTGTCGGTGGTATTGGTTATATCATTGTTTGCTTAGGTGCATTAATTGGTATATAATACCCATTCTTATTTTTTTTATTCTAAATTTTATAATAAAATTATTCTGTAATAATTTTTTTGATCGAAAAGTTGAATTTTTGAAAAGTTTTAAATACTACTTATTCGCATAAATATAAATATTATAGAAATCTTATTTTCAGACGATTTTTTATCTGAATTTAATGGCTTTTATAATATTTTTAACTTAATGTATGATTTTATTAACAAGTAAAAACTTTAAATATAGGTGAATTTTTTATGGAAAATGATACTAGTTCCATATATGCTCTAAAAACCTCTGCGGGTCAAGAAAGAAATGTTGCTAGACTTTTAGCACGTAAGGCTAGAACAATAGAAGGCGTAGGCATTTCTGCAATTCTCGTACCTGAATCTTTAAAAGGGTATATTTTGGTTGAATCATCAACAAAAATAGATCTTAGAAATCCTGATTTAAAAGTACAACATTTAAGAGGGGTTGTAGAAGGTAATGTTGGAATTACCTTCGATGAAGCAAAAAGATTCTTAAAGCCAGAACCTATTATTTCCTCTATTCAAAAAGGAAGTATTGTCGAACTTATTTCTGGTCCGTTTAAAGGTGAAAGAGCAAAAGTGGTTCGTATTGATGAATCACGTGAAGAA
>CACZNW010000005.1 GCA_902782595.1 uncultured Methanobrevibacter sp.
AAAAAAGATAATAAAATTTCTATGCCTCAAACTGGTGCAGGTTTAGTAAGATACTTTGATGAAGAAAGTTTAGGTCCAAAACTTTCACCTGAGCATGTTATCGTTGCTACAGTTATTTTAGCGATACTTTGTTTTGTTTTAAGATTTTCTGCTTAAGAATATTTTTAAACAATACTTCTACTTTTTTTATAATACAGATTACCATGTTAACCAAGAGAATAATTCCCTGTCTGGACTGTGATTTACAGGTTCCCGAAGGTCGTGTCGTTAAGGGAGTTGAATTTAAGCAAATCAAATATGCCGGGAATCCGGTTGATTTGGCAACTCGCTACTATGAAGAGGGAGCCGACGAGGTTGTTGTTTTAGACATCACAGCTTCACATGAACGTCGTGCAACAATGGCCGATGTCATTGACAGACTCACGGAAAATGTATTCATGCCGATTTGTGTAGGCGGTGGAATCAGAAAGGTTGATGATTACATTAAAATGCTTAAGGCCGGAGCGGACAAGTGCTCAACAAATACAGCCGCCATCAAAAACCCCGAATTGCTGACTGAAGCCTCAAAAGTTGTCGGATCACAGGCCGTTGTAATAGGAATCGATGCAAAAAGAAGATATGTTGACCATCCCGATGATGCCAGAGATAAGACAGTCATCGAAACCGATAAGGGCTATTGCTGGTTTGATACAAGCATTTACGGAGGACGTGAGTTTACAGGAATTGATGCAATTCAGTGGGCGGTCAGATGCCAGGACCTCGGTGCCGGTGAGATTCTTTTAACCAGCATGGACGGTGACGGAACCCAGAACGGATATGACATTGAGCTCAACAGAACTGTCAATGATGCTGTTGACATTCCGGTTATTGCAAGTGGAGGTGTCGGCAATCCAGAACATATTCTTGAAGTCTTTAAAAAGACAAATGTTTCAGCGGCCCTTGCTGCAAGCATATTCCACTTCAACCAGTACTCAATCGGTACCGTCAAGGATTATCTGAAGAAAAATAATGTTGCTGTTCGATTATGATAATTAAAGCTCCGATAGATTTGGAATTAACCCAGTTATCAGGCCAGACCTCACAGCCTCCATGGAAAAGAACCGGCGATACTTTCAGTGAAGTCGTTATTGTTGATGGCATACCGGTTATTTTTAATCTCAAACAGTCCGGAGAGTATTTGGACTTTTCCTTTACAGGTGATATTTCCAAAAGAAAGGCTATTTCAAAGCTAAGCTATATTTATGATCTGGATTTCAGGTTGGATAAATTTTACAGATATCTCTCAAATCATGCAGAACTTGCAGAAATGAGTGAATTTTGCAATGGTTTGAGATTATTTTTGGCTTCCAATCCATTTGAATGTGTTATTTCTTCTATTTCATCTGCAAACAATTCCATTAAAAGATGGACAAAATCGGTCTGTGACATAAAAAGGAAATGGGGAAACGAACACAAGGGGTACTATGGGTTTCCTCAAAGTTCGGTGTTGGGAAATGTATACCTGGATGGGGAAGATGAATTTAATTCATCCGATATTCAAGATATTTCAATGTGTGAGAATAATCTTAAAAGCTGCGGTGTGGGATATAGAGCACCGTACATCAGAAGTGCGTCCCGGTTATTTACACTTGAAATTAACCTCCTTGAAATCTCAGAAATGACTTATGACGAGGCTTTCGAGACAATAATGCGTGTTCCGGGGGTTGGTCCGAAAGTGGCCGACTGCATACTGCTTTACGGATTCAACTTCAGGGAGGCTTTCCCCTCAGACGTATGGATAAAACGAATTGTATCTCATTTATATTTTGACGATAAGGATATAAGCGTTGGTAAGGTACGGGAATTTGGAATGGATGAATTTGGAGATAATGCAGGTTATGTTCAGTTGTACATGTTCCACTATGCCCGCAAATCCGGTCTGATGGACAGGCTGAAAATTAAAAAATAATATATTCCATTCCTTTCAAATATTATCCTGATGGAAAAGAAAAACATAATCCTTTTAATCTGTACAGTATTAAATTTCATTGCGGTTTTTGCAGCCAATGCAGTCAACATTATAATTCCGACAATCGCAACGGAATTTCACATGAGCAATATTGTTCAAAACTGGATTACAATTATCTTTTTTTTAGTAATGGCAATGCTGTCAATACCGGCAGGTCAGATTTCGGGAAAATACGGTCTTAAAAAAGTAACAATCATAAGCAGCGCTCTGTTTATTGTGATATCACTCGTCAATGTAGTGGTGACATCCTCGATGGAATTTTTAATCTGCCGTCTTATACTGGGATTTGTCCTTGCATTCATAAATGTAACGTCAATGGCAATGGTGGTATCTGCATTCGAGCCTCGCGAAAGGGGAAAGGCGCTGGGACTTAATATCACCGGAGTCTATATCGGTCTGTCATTGTCTCCGTTTCTCGGAGGTGTCCTGAATTATCAGCTTGGATGGAGATCCGTAATTCTATTTTCAGTTCCATTTCTAATTGCCATAATAGTATTGCTTTTAAGGATGGACGATGAATGGATTACCTTTAAGGGAATTCCGCTTGATTTGAAGGGTTCAGTCACTTATACAATAGGAATTGCCCTTTTTGTATACGGTTTTACAATACTCAATGAGGTTTCAGGTGTTGTGCTGACTGTTATGGGAGTAATAATACTTGTTGTATTTGCATTTATTGAATTAAGACAGGACAATCCTGTATTTGACATCAAATTTCTCAAAAACCGCAGGTTTCTATCGGCCAACCTTGCTTCACTCTGTGCATATCTTGCAACATTTGCGGTTACCACAATTCTGAATTATCACCTTCAATACATCGACGGATTCGATTCACAGACTGCTGGGATAATTCTGCTTGTAGCTCCGATTTGTCAGGTAATTTTCGCTCCGATTGCGGGAAGACTCGCCGATAAGTATGTTCCGCAAATCCTGGCAGCTGTCGGAATGGGTCTTGGAACTGTTTCCCTTTTGCTGTTCTCAACACTGAACTATGAAACATCTCTTGGGTTTTTAGTGATTTCAATGATAATCTATGGTGTCGGATTCGGACTATTCTCTCCGCCAAATACAAGTGTTATAATGGGATCAGTTCCGCCGAAGGACACTTCAGTCGCTTCAGCTTCAGTATCAACGGTACGTACAGTTGGTCAGGCAATGAGTATGGGAATACTGACCCTTATATTTGCATTTGTAATGGGAAACGTGCCTATAGTGGAGGAATATTATCCTCTGCTGATGAGCAGTTGCAGGATTGCCTGTTTGATCTGTGTTGGTTTGTGTCTGGCATCCGTATTTGCTTCACTTGTAGGAATCAGGACGGGCAGAGTTGAGGATTAATCTATTTTTTATAGAATTCTATGAATTTTCCATGATTTGGGAAGTAGTCATTAATCAATGGTGTTAAATCATGAATATAATCAAGAATTTTAGTATGTTTTCCGATAAAACCTTTTACTTTGTCAATATCGGCTATTTCATAGTTTGACAGTTTGTCAAAATTCTCATCAATACTCGGTGATGTGGGTGTTTTCTTGAGAATTATCAATTAATCGAAATATATTATTGTTTAACTCAGATATAATCTGATAGAATTATGTATTCTCTTTTAGTTTTTGGGTATTTGTCAATTAACATATCACAAATTAAATCCTCTTTTTGAAGTAGCACACCTGATTTTAAATTAGAATAAATTACTATTTCAATAATTTTCTCATTTGGTTCAGTTTCTTTCATAAAATCAAGAGAAAGTTCTTTGTAGGGAATTTCTGCTGATAAAAAGTCAGGTAAATCATAGATAATCTTTACCATCTCTTTATCATTTTTAAGAAATGCACTAATTTCCTCGAAGTTATTAGATGGAAATTTAAAATGATTTTTAATAAATTCATCAAGTCCAATGTCTTCTCTTTTTGGAAATTTCTAGGCTTGTTTTTGTGTTTTCTTGAATATTATACATTTTAAATCGTTTAATAGTATTAATTCCTCTTCATTAATCTCAACGGATGTTTGTACAACTCGTCAAGCATTAGAAAAATTTCTTCAGCACATTTTTTTTGAATTTAAAACGAATCCTTTACTTAATGAATGAGGTTTATAATCGGCAAAATTTCTGTTCTGTCTTAATTCATCTAATTTTTTTCCCAATTTTTGTTCTTCAACAAAAGGAGAATTGGTTAGATGTTAATTAATTTTGTATGTGCATTTTCTGAAGATAATATCCTTCTAAATGATTTTTCGTAATATTCTTTTACAGGGCCAAAACTAGAATAATAATAACGACCAATTGCTGAACGTTGATATGCTTCTTTTTTTGAATAGTCCTTAAGATGGTTTCCTATTTCATATAATTCTTTCCAATCAAATTTACTCATAACCACCACATCCTAACTGAAATTAAATTTTTCACCTCGAGAGGATATTCAGTCGAATACAAAATATCATCAGTAAGAGCATTCATTTTATCGTGTTCTTCTTCAAATTTGTTTTCCTTCCCAATAACACAAATCATAGCACTATTTAATTCTTTAAATTCTGGGTCTGTGTAATATGTCAGAAATTTTTCATGATTTGGGAAATATTTATTGATATCTGGTGTAATTGAGTGAATATATGGGATTAATCGATCATCTTTTTTTATAAATTCTTTTAACTCATTTATTTTATGAATATCATAATTTTTTGACAGTATTGCAAGTTCAGCATCAATATTTCTTCTATTTATTGGTTCGGTATAAGTGTTTCCTTGTGGAATCTGCATTTCTAATTTTTTTGAATAATTTTGTCGCATAATTTTTTCTTCCAAAATTCTATTAAATTTAGATTACTCTTTGTTTTGACTATTATTTAAGTTTTTATATATGAATCTAGGTCAATTTTGCTATAAAGATATAAAAACTATACTATATCTAAAATAAAGAATAATACTTCTGAATCAATATTGTAGTGAACCTGTAAAGTTTACATCAAATATGTAATCACATTTCAGATATATAATCAATTAAAGGATATGGAAGTTCTAATATATAAAATAAGCCGTTTTAAAAGGGAGCGATTTTACAAACTCAAACAACTTTTTCTTTAAAAGTTGTTTAAATCTATAAAAATTAGTAAAATTAAAAAATAAGGTGAAAGATAATGTTTATCTTTCTTCAACGGTCACTTTGTTCATTACGTCGCCCTGGCGAATGGCATTAACAACGTCCTGACCTTTAATGACCTGACCAAAAACAGTGTGGACACCATCTAAGTGTGGCTGCGGTGAGTGTGTAATAAAGAATTGACTTCCTCCGGTGTCTTTACCTGCATGAGCCATTGATAATGCACCGGTACCGTGCCTGTGTGGATTTCCTTCTGTTTCACATTTAATAGTATAACCAGGCCCTCCGGTACCGTTACCTTTAGGACATCCTCCCTGAATTACAAAGTTTGGAATTACTCTGTGGAAGGTTAATCCGTCATAAAATCCTTCGTTGGCTAATTTTTCAAAGTTAGCTACAGTACCTGGAGCTTCATTTGGGAACAATTCTAATTCGATATTTCCTTTGTCAGTTTCGATTATTGCGACTTTCATTTTATCACCTAAATAGTATTTCATTTATCACATACTATGTTTCTGCTTATTATATAATTTGAAATAACCAGTTAATTAAACCTTTGTACAATTATCAATTAACATTATTGATATTGACTAAACATCTTATGCCCTGTATGTATTCAATGTCGTAAACTTTAGAAAATTTTCGTAATTTTTTTTGTTTCATTGATTTTTTTCCTCCTCATGACATGGCTTGGTAGTTCATACGATACCTGGTAAACGGTTTGGACTTTTTATGCGTGTATTTCCTATTTTTTTTAATTTTATTTGGT
>CACZNW010000006.1 GCA_902782595.1 uncultured Methanobrevibacter sp.
CAAGTATTCTTGATATTAGTAAGATATTTTTGAAAAAATAGAATTTTTAGGTTGATGTTAATGAAATAAAGCTGTTTTGATAAAATTAAAGTAAAATTTAAAAAAAGTAAAAAATAGAATAAATTCAGTAGAATTCATTCATTCTTTCAAATGCCTCATCAAAAGTTGGCATGTTGGTTTGGCATCCTTGGTGTTCAACAATAAAGGATGATACTGTTGATGCAAACTTGGCGGACGCTTCTAAAGATTCTCCATTTAGGAATCTTGATAAAAATCCGGCTCTATATGAATCTCCTGCGCCGGTTGGGTCAACGACATCTATTTTTACTGCATCAATCTTAATTTTTTCTTCATTAGAATAGATTTCACTACCATTAGCTCCACAGGTTTTAACGATTATTTTCGGACCGAGTTCTCTAAGTCCATCCAAATCCAGTTCAAGAGCATCCAAAATTCTTTCGATTTCATGATGGTTTCCAAAAAGGATAGTAGTGTTTTCAAGCACATCTTTCAATTTTTTAGTGTCATACATGCCAAGGTCTTGACCAGGATCAAATGAAACGAGTAATTCTTCATTTTTTGCCTCTTCGGAACATTTCCAATTGAAATCAGGATCTCCAGTTGCTAAGTGTATTGCTTCAGCATTTTTAATTGCAGTTGCAGGCACTTTGCTTTCTGCAAATTCACGAGCAGCCCCCCAATAGAAATAACTGATTTGGTCTTCGTTATCGTTTGTCAATACAAACGCAGTAGGGGTTGATTCACCAGGAACAATGATTAATGAATCTGTGTCGATACCTAAATTTTGCATGTGCTCATAGTATTCAGTTTTTTTGAAATCCCCACCAACTGCAGAAACAAGGGAAGTTTTTAATCCTAATTTTGCTCCAACGCAAGCAACATTCGCAGCGGCCCCACCATTAAAGGTTTTCATGTTAGTTATTGGGGCTGAAAAATTTGCTTTTGGGAATTCAGGCACTCTTATAATGTAATCATGAGCAGAGTGGCCAATTGCTAGTAAATCTCTGTTTTTTGCCATAATATCTCCTTTTTATTTTTCAATATAATATTGGGTTTCATCATTATTTAATGTTTTGAAAGTGCACATTTTCGCGGATGTGAACCTTTGCAAAAACACGGTGTAATATGAGTGATAGTAACTTTTATCCTATATTCAATATCCTCTTTTGGTAAGAGCGTGTGAAAAGTATTCATCCCATTGGAGTAAAACCCTCTTTTTCGATGGCATTTTGCCCTTCATTAAGCAGAAACCTTATGAATTCGTCAACTTCGCTCTTGTCTTCGTTAACTTTAATGACGCTGATTACATGCTGGGTGTCATACTTTAAAAGTTCATTTCCATTAAAATAGCTGGCGTTTAAAAAAGTGTATAATTCCGGGGTATTTTTAACAATTTTAAAAGCGTCAAATTGTGAGCTGACATTATCTGTAATGTTATAATCTATATCATAATGGTTCAGGCTGTTCCATGCAAGTCTCTGTGCAGATCCGTTAACGTTTATGAAATCAAGACCCTCCAAATCGGAAATGCTTTCAATGTTTCTTGACTGCGGACCTGAAACCAGAACAAGATAATCATATGCAATCGGCATGAAGTTGATGTCTCTTTCATATGCAATTAAAGGGTCATCCAATGTCAGAATATCCACAGCACCCCTTTTTGCAAGTTTGAATGCGTCTTCGTCGCTGCTGCTGTAAATATTCAAATCAAATGGTGTTTGGATGCTTTCCAAAAGTCCGGTGCTGATGTGGCCTCCGGCAATGTTGATTTCTGATGTTTTTTCAATTTGAATCAGATATTTTCGAAATTCCTCAAGAAGTTTCGCTCCGTCTGAAGTGAGGTGTGTTCCGTTTCCAACCTTGCGGGTAATTTTTACACCTAATTTTTCTTCCGCCTTTAAAAGTCTTCTGTTAAAGACAGTATGGGATATGTTAAGCTCTTTTGCGGATTTCCTTTGTGAATGGGTTTTTGACAGTGAATTCAGGCTTTGATATAACTTATAGTCATAGATTTCACCATCTATCTCCAGACTGATTAATCCCTTACTTTCAAATTTCATTAATTATATATAAAATCGTAATCATATATTATAATATTGATTTACTGGTTGATAAAATGGAAATAATGAAAACCTCTCTTAGAGCTATTTTGGATAATATTGAAAATGCACAGGAATTTTTAGATGAAAAAGCCATCGATGAGTTTGAAAATATCATTATTAACTCTAAAAACATATTCGTTACAGGTGCCGGAAGATCCGGACTTGCCGCCAAGGCATTTGCAATGAGACTGATGCATCTGGGACTGAGTGCATACGTTGTAGGTGAAACAATATCTCCCGCCATCTATGCTGATGACTGTATTGTGGCCATTTCTGGTTCAGGAGAAACAAATACTATTGTATCTGCTGCTAAAATTGCCAAAAATAGAGGTTCAAAGGTTTTAGCTTTAACATCCTATCCCGAATCAACTTTGGGTCAGCTTGCCGACAGTTTTATTCTTGTTAAGGGAAGAACCAAAAAGGAAGTTGACGATGAAAATTACATGAAACGTCAGATTCACGGTAACTATACTTCACTCACTCCGCTGGGAACTGCATTTGAACTGACAACTCTTGTATTTCTCGATGCAATCGTTTCCGAACTGATGGAGAAAATGCATCAGACAGAAAGTGACCTGAAGGCAAGACACACTGTTCTAGAATAAAATTCTGTTCTGATTATTGTAGATATTGCAGCGTTGGCCCCTTAGAAATCCAACCAATGTAATATTTCCTTTTTTTGCAATATTGTATCCCGAATTGGACGGGGCGGCGTTTGAGGCTAAAATAGGAACTTTCGCCCTGGTCATTTTAATGACCATATCTGCAGGCATTCTTCCGCTGTAGATTACATAGGAATTGCTTAAATCAAAACCGTTAAGTATTCCGCATCCGATTACCTTATCAACCGCAACGTGACGGCTTACATCTTCCTTTACGATAAACTGATTTTCATAAACGATTCCAGCAACGTGGGTTCCGCCTGTTGCCTGCCATATTTCGGCGTTCTGTTTTAACTGCTCAATTCTTTCAATCAATTCACTGACGTCAACCTGAAATGAGGATTCGACGGGTTCGACGGTTTTTATTTTGCTTCGCCATCCTCCTCCCGAATCTGAGCATAAAACGGTTTCATTTGTTTTTAAAAGTTCGGGGTTTATTTTGACACTTATGGTGTTTTCGTCAATTTCTATACTTTCAATGTCAGCCGGTGATTTCACCATATTCTCATTAATCAGATATCCCACGGCAAATTCCCTCAATGAGTCACGGATTGCCGAGAAATTACGTGAAATCCCGTCATTTATGATTAATGTGACTGTTTCGTCATTTACCACTTCTTCCTTTGTGCGGATGATTTCACCGTTTTTAAATTTGATGGCATCTATTTTTTCTATTTTCATAATAACCTTATACTATTTTATATATAAATCATAATAAATAGTTTTAATATTATTTAACTAGGTGATAGCGATGATATATAAATGTACAATTTGTGGTCATATCCATAACGAGGAATCAACCGGAATCCTTTTGAAAAATCTGGACAAATGTCCGATCTGCAAACAGCCGATTTCAAAATTCGTGGCAGTTGAAAATTCAAATTCTCCGGAAAATACCGGGGAGGAAAACAGCGACCTGTCATATGACAAGGATTATGCAAAAAGCGACAGAGACATCAGACAGATGGACGCAATCCACCAGATGGCTATAACAGGTGAATCACTGGTTTCAGCAATGTACACTGATTTTCCAATGCCAAACTGGGATGACATTCTTATTCTTGGAGCTCAGATGAATCCGCAGCCTCTTGAATCAGACGTTGAAGTTAATACTCAAACCGTAATAGGTAAAAACGCAAAAAAACCTCTGGTAATTGAAAGCCCGATTTATATTACGCACATGTCTTTCGGCGCACTTTCAAAAGAGGCAAAAATTGCCCTTTCAAAAGGAAGTGCGGCAATCAAAACCGCTCAGTGCAGCGGTGAAGGCGGAATGCTTAAGGAAGAATTTGAAAATGCCTACAGATACATTTTCGAATATGTTCCAAACAGGTACTCTGTAACCGATGAGAATTTAAAAAAGGTTGATGCGGTTGAAATCAAAATCGGCCAGTCAACAAAACCTGGTCTTGGAGGACAGCTTCAGGCTGAAAAGGTAACAGAAGAAATAGCTGAAATAAGGGGAAAACCCCTGGGAGAAGATATTCACTCTCCGGCAACAATTCCGGGGGTTTCAAACAGGGAGGATTTAAAGGAACTTGTTGACTGCTTAAGGGATAAATCACATGGAAGACCAATCGGTTTGAAATTTGCCGCCGGAAGAATTGAAGATGATTTGGAGCACGTTTTATATGCTGAACCTGATTACATTACCATTGACGGAAGGGGAGGTTCAACAGGTGCAAGCCCTAAACTCATAAGGGATTCAACATCCGTTCCAACAATATATGCACTTTTAAGAGCACGCAAATTCCTCGATGAACATAAAAGTGAAATTGACCTTACAATAACCGGGGGGCTGCGCGTATCATCCGATTTTGCAAAGGCACTGGCAATGGGCGCCAATGCAATAGCCGTAGGTACAGGGGCAATGATTGCAGCGGCATGTCAGCAGTATAAAATATGTGACACAGGCGACTGTCCTGTTGGAATTGCAACACAGGATGAAGAGTTAAGAAAACGTCTAAACATTGAAGCTTCAGCCAAAAGGGTTGAAAATTATTTAAGAGTTTCCACTGAAGAATTAAAAACATTTGCAAGAATCACAGGTCACACAGACGTACATGAATTAAACATCAATGATTTATGCACAATAAATTCGGAAATTTCAGACTACTCAGACATCAGGCATGTCTGAAAACACTAAAAATATCATTGGTTAAGCACAGATTTAAATGTAATATTTAAAGGGGGATATATTTTATGTTGACTGTAGATGATGAAAAATTAATCAACAAGTGTATCAATGATTTTTTAAAATCAGACAAATCAGTTGATGTTGCCGATTTGAAACTGAAGGTCTGGGACTATGCAAGAATGATTTCAGATGATGGAAAAATCACAGAAGATGACATCAATGAAATACTCTCCGATCTGGCCGTACTTGACAAAGACATTTCTATAAGCCGGGACTGGGCATTGAACAAAATAGTTGACACCGATTTATGTGCAAAATGCGGAACATGCAGTGTTGTATGTCCGAACGACCTTGTCAAATTCCAGGAAAGACCATACATTTCCGAAGACTGTCTTAGAAAAGGAAACGGCATGTGCCTTGAGGTCTGTCCTAGAATGGTTACCGGAGCATATGATACAAGAAACAGACTGAACTCCTATGAGGAGTATCACTATGCAAAATCCGACATTGAAGGCCAGTCCGGAGGAGTTGTTACAAAACTGCTGCAGTGCCTTCTTGATGACGGTGAAATCGACGGGGCAGTTGTAGTCGGTGCCAATGAATGGAAACCGGTAAGCATGATTGTCACATCCGCTGAAGGATTATTCAAAAACGGCAACACTTCGAAAAGCAAATATGCAATCTCCTCACTTCAGGCAATCCGCAAGGCCGGTGAAATGGGTCTTGAAAAAATCGCAGTAGTAGGTCTGCCGTGTCAGGTTGCCGGATTGAGAAATATTCAGTATCACAAATATATTTCAAAACACGGCGCCGAAAGAGGGAAAAACGGAAAACCGGCTAAAATACCTAAAATAGAATATATTTTTGGGTTGTTCTGTACCGAGAAATTTGAATATTCGGAACTTGCCGACAAGGTCAACTCCCTTGATATTTCCATGGATGACGTTGTAAAATGTGACGTCAAGGGTAAAAATTTCATTGTTTCAACAGCTGATGAGGACTATCCGATAGGTTTAAATGAAATAAACGCATCTGCAGGATGTCTGATGTGCAGAGACTTTGATGGCGAGCTTGCAGACATTAGCTTTGGAGATAAGGGATCACCCAATGGATTTTCAACAGTAATAATCAGAACAGACAAAGGAAGAATCATAGAAAAGTATTTTGACCTCCACAACGACGTTAAAGTGGAGGAAATAGAATTCATGAGGAATTTCAAACAGAAACGTTTCAATAAGGAAGTTTCAAGAAGACATGACAGTGGCGAGTATAACTCCTATTATTACATCTGGAGGCACGGAGGTGTCGGAGCCGCACAGAACAGTAAGGTTTATGTGAGGTTCAGAACCACAGTCGGAGGATATTACAATCCCGAAACCCTGATGAAAGTTTGTGAAGTTGCCGATAAATTCAACTCAAAGATAAAGTTAACCTCCCGTGAGGAAATAGAAATACAGGACGTTGATTTATGTGATGTTGAGGAACTGGTCGCTGAATTTGATGACGATGACATTCTAATCAACGGAACAGAAGGACCCCTTTTCAGGTCAATCATGGCCTGTCCGGGTGAGGAACACTGTAACCTCGGACTTATAGATACAAACGAACTTGCACGTGAAATAGAAGAAAGTTATGCTGAAAAACCGGCCAACTATAAATTTAAAATGGGAATTACCGGATGCCCGAACAGATGTCTGGCAGTAACCACAACAGATTTCGGTATTAATGGAATTAAGATTCCAAAAACCGCCGATAACTGTAACGGATGCGGAAGATGTCAGGATGTCTGTAAAGTGGATGCAATTGAGGTTCGGGGAGACACATCAATAACCAACTACAACGTCTGTGTCGGCTGCGGAAAATGCGTCAAGGCATGTCCAAATGAAGCCAAAAAAGTTAAATTTGAAGGTTATTCTTTATTCATCGGTGGAAAAGGCGGAAGAGAAACAATAATCGGACGTCAGCTCAATGTTAAAACCAAACAGGAAGTTTACGATACCCTTGAAGCGGTATTTGAAATCTACAATGAATTAAGTATCAAGCCTCAAAAGGAAAGGCTTGCCCATACCATTCAGCGCGTTGGAGATTTGTATTTCTTCAACAGGGTTGAGGAGTATAAAAAATCTATAAAATTAATTGAGGATTAAAATGGTTGAAATTAAATATGTTCCGACAATCTGTCCCTACTGCGGTACAGGATGCGGACTGAATCTGGTTGTGAAAAACGGGAAAATCGCAGGTGTGGAACCCTTAAAAAGACACCCTGTAAATGAAGGCAAGGTATGTCCGAAGGGCAATTTCGGATATCAGTTTGTTAACAGGTCTGACAGACTGACCACTCCCTTAATAAAGGAAAACGGAGAATTCAGAGAAGCTTCATGGGACGAAGCACTGGACCTTGTTGCTGCTAAACTCAGGGAAGTGTCAGATGAAGACCCGAATAAAGTCGGATTTTATGCATGTGCCCGATCACCCAATGAAAACATCTACATTACTCAAAAACTTGCAAGGGTGGCCTGCGGAACCCAAAATGTTGACCACTGCGCAAGAATCTGCCACGGTCCTACTGTCGCCGGTTTGGCCACAGCTTTCGGTTCCGGTGCAATGACCAACGGCTTCGACAGCATAAAGGAAGCTGACTACATTTTCTGCATCGGGTCAAACTGTATGGAAGCGCACCCGTTATTTGGCCGTAAACTGATTCAGGCCAAAAAGAACGGCGCCAAACTGGTTGTAGTGGATCCCAGATTTACTCCAACAGCCAAAATTGCAGATGAATATGTGGAATTCGAAACAGGCACTGACGTAGCACTGATGAACGCAATGATTAAGGTCATAATAGACAATGACCTGCAGGATGATGAATTCATTTCCAAAAGGACACGGGGCTTTGAGGAAATGAAAAAGACCGTTGAGAAATACACTCCCGAAATGGCTTCAGAAATCACCGGAATCAAACCCGAAGTAATTGAACACCTGGCCATTGAATATGCATCTGCCGACAGGGCAGCTATTGTCTACTCACTGGGAATCACCGAACACTCTCACGGTGCGGACAATGTAATGTCCACAGCAAACCTTGCAATGTTGACAGGCAATATAGGAAGGGAAGGTACCGGTGTTAACCCTCTAAGAGGCCAGAACAACGTTCAGGGAGCCTGTGACGTGGGGGCATTGCCTTCGGATTACGTCGGATACAGAAAAGTAAGCGATCCCGAGACAACCGCATGGTTCAATGACTACTACAGCGGATACGGATATAAAGTGAACCTGCCGGCAACTCCCGGCTTAACACTGGTTGAAATGATGAACGCCGCTCATGCAGGTGATTTAAAGGTATTATACATTCACGGAGAAGACCCGGTTTTATCCGATGCCGATGTAAAACATACAAGAGAGGCTCTGGCAAATCTGGAAATGCTGATTGTACAGGAATGCTTCCTGACAGACACCGCCCAGTGTGCGGATGTTGTGCTTCCGGCAGCAGGATGGGGTGAACAGGAAGGAACATTCACAAGCGGTGAAAGAAGAGTGCAGTGTCTTCATAAGGCACAGGAACCTCCAAAAGGCGCATGGGTTGACTGGAAAATCATGGAGGAAATCGCAGTCAGAATGGGAGTTCCAAGACAACTGTTCCACTATGAATCCGCCGAAGAAATTTTCGATGAAATCAGACAGTGCGCCCCGATAATGGCAGGTATGAACCGTGAAAGACTTGACACTCCAGAAGCACTTCACTGGCCATGTCTGTCTGTTGATGACCCGTGCCAGCCGCTGATGCACAAGGACAAATTCGCACATCCCGATGGATTGGGTGTATTTCAGGCACTTGAGCATAAAGGGCCTGTTGAAACGGTTGATGATGAATATCCGTTACTGTTAACAACTACAAGAATACTGTTCCATTATCATGCGGCAATGACCCGAAGATGTGAAACCCTGTCCAACGAAGTAAAAACTGGATTTATTGAAATCAACCCGGAAGATGCCAAAAAAAGAGGAATACTCGACGGTGAAGTTGTAAGGGCATTTTCAAGAAGAGGAGAAATTGCAATTCCTGCCCGTGTAACCGAAGATATCCGACAGGGCATCGTGAACATTCCGATGCACTTTGTGGAATGCGCAGCCAATGTATTGACCAATTCCGATTCTTTCGACCCCAAATCCAAAATGGTTGAATTAAAGGCCTGTGCTATTCAGGTGGAAAAACTCCCTGAAGAGCTGGAAATGAAAGGTGAAGTTTACAGGGACGGTACGGACACCCGAATCAGAGCCGAAGAAATGTCAACAACTACTGTAAAAAAA
>CACZNW010000007.1 GCA_902782595.1 uncultured Methanobrevibacter sp.
AAGGAAAAATGCTTCAGTAGGGGTAATGATTATCATAGCCGCATTCATGAATCTGAATGAGGACCTGTCATATAAGCCGGGTTTATCATTTGTTAAGGTTTTGGGTTTATTGCTGATTATGGGAATCGTTTCATATCTCAACAGTCCGATAACTGTTGTTAGTTGCATTTTGACGTTTTTAGTTGTTTTTGGAACTACACTTTCCTCATATCACCTGTTTAGAAGTGATGTTTACATGCCTTATCTGCTGTGTTATTTCATCATGTCGGCAAATCCTGTGACGCTTGAAGATTTCCCTGCAAGGCTCATGGCATTGGCTTGTGGAGCAGTATTTATTGTTGGCTTAAATATAGTCCTTAATAGAGATAAGCACTATAATTTGTCAAAGGAAACGTTGGATAATCTTGTCGGGGAGCTTGACAGGTCAATTGATTTGAAATTGGAGGGTAAGGATGTTTCTCAGGACAGTTTTAAAATAGCAAAGGAGTTTTATTTATCCCTGTTTCATCGCTTTGAATATAAATACTTCCCAAGTCCAAAACAGCAATCCGTTCTCAGTATTGTAAAAGCATTCCAGTCCGTTGGATATCTCCTTTCTCTAAGTGATTTATCCGATGATGAATTAAGATACATTAAAAAAATCCTGTCCGAAATCAGGGAGATTAAAATCGATGAAGTCTTTGGTGGAATCGAAATTAAGTCAATGAAAATGAAGCATATTCTGTTGAATCTTGAAATCATTATCCATGAATTGAATAGGGATTTAAGCGATGAGTTTACAATTCCATATAAAAAGTCAATAACTCAATTATTCAAACCGTTCAATAGAATGCAGTTTAACTTCCGATCAGCCAAATTTGTATTTGCATTTAAAATGGCAGTGATAATGTTGTTGTGGGAAGTATTAACAATGCTCTTCAATTTGCCTGTTACAAAATGGCTGTTCTTTGTAACGGTTTCAATGATGGTGCCGTATATTGATGATGTGGCATATACTGCTCGAAAACGTATTCAGGCAACATTTATAGGGGTTTTTATTTTTGCAGTTATTCTGATTGCCATGCCTGTTATTCCATTATCCCTAAAGAATGTGATTTTTATTGTTGTAGTCACTTGTCTGTTTGTTTTTGTTTGGAAAATTAAGGATAGGTTAATTAGGAACACGGCGACAACATTAATGTCTGTAATGACTTCATTATCATATATTGATGCTCCAAAAGCCATTGCATTAAAAATATTGTGGGTGATTGTTGGGGTAGGTGCGGTTTCATTGTTCAACTTTAAGTTTTTGCCTTATTCGGTTGAAAAAGAAACAAGAAACAATCTGGAAATTTGCTATCGTCTCAATGAACGGTCAATTGATTTAATCAGACAAAAATGTCATGGAGGCAATGCCGAGACCAAAACAACTCTCTTTGTCTCTGAAAGTATTGTCCGTGAAAACATTCAGGTGAATGATGACAACAGGGAATTATACAATCTGCAGTTTATGATTTCAAATTTATGTAATTTTATTTTATCATATCTTGACGTTAACGGATGTTCTGATGAACTGAACAGTAATCTATTGGATATAATAGATAATGATGCTGATGCCAGTGAAGATTTGGATTTAAAGGAAAGCGTAATGGCATGGTCAATGAGATTTGCAATGGATATGTTTAAAAATGAGCAGGAATTGATATTGTAAAGTTAGCTGGAAAATGATGGGGTATGCTTTTGGATTAAATGGCTTTGCAGGCATGGATTATGAACAGGTCAATCAGATAAGGGATTTGTATATGGATGTGGGTTTCAACCAATAAGCGGTACAACTGTTCCATGAGTCATAGTTATACTCAAACGGAATTATTCAAATTCAAAGATTAATATTAGTTTGTTCATTATAACATTGCCTTTTTTACTAGATTTTTGATAAATTATTTATTGGATAGTCTTAATACATATTATCAATATAATTCTGGATTATCTCTTCCTTTGTGTTTTTCACATGGGCATTGAAGGAGCATCACTTGCAATGCTGATAGGGTATGTAGTTGGATTACTGTGCACTTTAAAATATCATTCTGATTCGAAAAGAACTTTCAGATTTATTTTGTCAAAACTGAAATTCAGGACATGGATATCATCAACAGTTGAAATAATTAAAATAGGTCTTCCGGGCGCAAGTATGGGTTTTTTCAATGTATTGCTGATTTATATCATGAATTTAATTGTTGGCGGAGTTTTGGGAGAACTGGGTTTGGATATATTCAATGTATGTGTGGTTGCACTGCTGCTAATAAGTATTTTGATTATGGGATTTGCCGAAACGTTATCTTCCATTGTTCCCATTTATTATGCGCAAAACGATTTCTATAACCTGCAGCATATTGTGCGAAATTCGATTTTAATAACGTTAGTCTGTTCTCTGATATTCACAGGTTTCCTGTTAATATATCCTGACGGTTTACTTATGTTTTTCAAACTTCACCAAATGCCTAATGATGGAATGGTGGAAAATGCGATTAGGATGTACTCATTGGCATTCATACCTATGGCATTTTCAACTATGCTGTTGTTTTATTATGAAGGAATTGAAAGAACTGTGGAATCAGGAATC
>CACZNW010000008.1 GCA_902782595.1 uncultured Methanobrevibacter sp.
GATGTAATAATAAAGAATTTCCAGCATTTCATCAGTTAATTCTGATTCTAATCCACAATTGCTATAATCTGGCAATAAACCATCTATACCTTTCTCATTATATTCTTTCACCCATCGTTCACCTGTTTTTCTAGAAACTGCGACGATTTTTGAAGCTTTTTTAATTGCATCTCCATTATTAACCATTTTTATTAGAAGAACTCTTCTATAAATATTGTATGAATCTTTATGTTCTTTCAATAGGTCATTCAACTCTTTATCAGACAAATGTTCTTCAATTTTTGCGACTTTCATGATTATAATATATGAACTTCATAAGGTATAAACTTTTCAAAAAAAACTATAAATTAACACGGTTGAATGGGAAAAATATTTTACTTAAAAAAATTAAAAGTATAGTCAATCCAATATTTCAAAATTATTATTCAAAAAAATTGAATTATTGGACAGACTCTTTAAAGTAAAATTTTTTTATGGTGATAATTAAATGAAATTTAAATATTTTTTAGGGATACTGCTGATCTTATGCCTATGTGGAACTGCATATGCTAGTGACGTAAACACTACCGATGCATGTTCAGCACAGGATCCAGTAGTATCTGATGATTTAATAAGTGTTGAAGAAACTAATGATTACAGTGAGGTTTCTTCAGATGATGACATATTGAGTTCTGGTGGTGATGTGAATTTAACCGTTCCGGATATGGAATTTACATATGGCAAATCAGATAGCATTGACGTTATCACTGAAGCCGCGAATATTACCGCAAATGTAATTAATCATACTGAAGCTTCCGTTACAGTCGACGGTAAAACTGTCACTGTTGCGGGTTTGAATGCCGGAAATTACGTACTGTATGTTACAACAGATGATGTGGGTTATATAAC
This sequence comes from uncultured Methanobrevibacter sp., assembly GCA_902782595.1. Lineage (GTDB taxonomy): Archaea > Methanobacteriota > Methanobacteria > Methanobacteriales > Methanobacteriaceae > Methanocatella. The sequence goes on from CACZNW010000008.1 coordinate 889, forward strand.
AAAAACCGCAACTGCAAATATAACAGTCAATAAAGCGGACTCCAGTCTGGAGGATATGAATCCATTTGAATTTGTTTACGGCAGTTCTGGCAATGTTTCTGTAGTTTATGATGGAGCCACCAATGTTACTGCTCGTGTAGTTGGCTATGATGGTGCCGAAGTTGTTGTTGGTGATCATGTTATTACAGTTTCTAATTTGCCTGCCGGCAATTATACTCTCAATGTAACTGCAGTCGGTGATAATAATCATAATGATGTTTCAAAAACTGTTAATTTCACTGTTAATAAGCGGGAAATTACATTTTACATATCAAACGACGGATTTGATGAGGTTAATTCTGTTGATTATGATGAAAATTATTGTATTCCGGCACTTGGTGTTTACACTCATGATGTAATTGTAAACGGAGGCGGAGGAGGACTAACTCCATGGCTCACTTTTGATACATTAAGTAACTGTATCATCAAATTCAATGGATCTGCAGATAATGTTATTTTAACCAATGGTAACAAATTTAAATTGAAAAATTTAACTGCAGGAACCTATGAACTCTACGTTGAGTTAAATGATACCAACCGTAAAGGAAATGCCACCTTCAGCATTACAATCAATAAAGGATATGCTTCTTTGGAAATTCCTGAAATAACTCTTGTTTACGGTGAATCCGGTAATGTCACTGCAATTACCGATGCGGCTGCCGTGATGTTGGGAAAAATTGGACCTGTTCCTTATTCAGATGATGATAAAAGTGAAGAATATATCCGTGTTGACGGTAAGGTCATTACAGTCCTGCCGGGTATCAATGCCGGAACACATAACTTTTATTTTATAGTTGACGATCCAAACTGGCAATCCAGAATAAGTTGTCCTTTCAAAGTCAATATTAAAAGATTAAACAATTCTCTCGACAATATCAGTTCTTCTGAAGTTAAATATAAGGATGCCGGTGCTGTCAGCATTAAAGTTAACGCCACAGGAATTTTAAGACTTCGGGCTTCTGTTGCAGGTCACGATGAAGCGGTTATAAAAATAGAAAACGACACAGTCACAGTTTCCAATTTAAAAGGAGGTTATTACACTTTAAATGTCACCACTATTGGTGATATCAACCACAACGACGTTTCCGGAACCTTTGATTTCAGGGTAAAATCATATTCCGAACCAAATATCCAGATTCCTGAAATTACTCCGGGCAAAACCGCTTCAGTTCCAATTAATCTGGGCAATGCAACCGGAAACATAAGTTTAATCGTTGACGGCAAAGTTATCAACACTACTTCATTAGTAAATGGATCAACTGTTTTTGTTATTCCCGAATTGACAATAGGTCAGCACATCATTTCAGTTGTCTATTCAGGAGATTATAATTTCAGCAGTTTCAAATTTAACAGAACAATAACCGTTCCTAGTTTGGCAAAAATCACAGGTGATGATTTAACTGTCTTCTATCTTGACGGGTCAGATTATAAGGTACGTGTTTTTGATGATTACGGAAACCCTCTAAGCGGCGCTAAGGTAACATTCAAAATCAAAGGTAAAGTTGTTGCAACTCAAATCACTGATAAAGACGGTTACGCATCCTATAAAGTATATCAAACTCCAAAAACCTATACTATAATCACTGAAGCCAACGGTTTAAAATTAACCAAAAAACTCAAAGTAAACCAGGTAATTAAAGCTAAAAAGACCACTGTGGTTAAAAAATCCAAAAAAGTAACTAAAATCAAAATAACCCTGAAAGGTAAAAATGCTTACAAAAACATGAAATTAACCGTTAAATTCAATGGTAAAAAGTATAATGTCAAAACCAATGATAAGGGTATTGCCAAATTTAAAGTGACCAAAAAAATGGTTAAAAAATTCAAGAAAGGTAAAAAAATTAAATATACCATTACTTACAAAAAAGACAGTCTTAATAGGTATATTAAAATTAAATAATGGATATCATTCCATTATGATACCTTTCATTTTTCTTTTTTTTATAAATTGAACTGTTTTCAGAGTTCATCGTCTAATTTTTATCAAATCAATATTTTGCGCTGATTTGTCTGTTCAGCATGTAATAATTCCAGCCGAAAACTATGTTCTTGAAACTGTGATTTCAGCCCTCAGTTCA
>CACZNW010000009.1 GCA_902782595.1 uncultured Methanobrevibacter sp.
TTTAAAAGGACTGTTTTATATGTTAACTATTAATCAATGCTATTTAGATTTTGTTGATAAAATCTTAAAAAATGGAAAAGAAACTTATAAAGACTCTAATCATCATTTACTTGAAAGTTTAGGTAATTTTTACATTATTGATGATCCGATGAATCTGAAATTCAGAGCAAAATATCAGCACTACACAACAGACATAATGCTGGCCGACATTAAGGCAGGCAAATTCGACATCGAAGGATGCCCAATTAAAAGTGATGCATTATACGAATATGTAAAATCCGCTGAAAATCCGGATGACCAGGGATTTGTATACACTTATCCTAACCGGATTTATGCTCATTTTGATATTGACCAGTTCAACACCATGAAGGAAAGAATCCTTACAGCTACCGGATCAAACCGTGCGGTTGCAGTAACAATTGACCCTTCACTTGATGCCGATAGGGAAGACATTCCATGTCTTCAGTTCCTGCAGTGTATTGTACGTGACAATGAATTAACCATTCACTGTATCTTTAGAAGCAATGATATTTACGGTGCATTTTACTCAAATATGTTTTTCATAGCATATTTAGGTCTTAAAATGAAAGAAGAAGTTAACAAAGAAATTATTGGTGAAAAATTGAACTTCGGCGGAGTTCATTACCACTCAACCTCCGGCCATATCTACAACACGGATATTAAAGCAGCCCGTAAATTAATCAAATCAAACAAATAAAGGATTAAACAATCCTTATCTTATTTTTTATTGTCAATTTTCCGTATCTGGAAGTTATTGTGTATTTTCCCTTCTTGTATTTTTTAGTAATTTTTAAAACCGCCTTTCCTTTCCTATTGGTTTTTACCTTATAGACTTTTCCCTTAAACTTGAATGTGATTTTCTTATTTTTAAGGATTTTACCATTCTTATTAACTAATTTGGCTGTGAATTTAATAGTTTTTGATTTTTTAACCCTGATATCCTTTGTAATGATTGTTGATTTGACTTTGATTTTATTTGAAACTTTAAATCCATTATATTCGGCAGTGATAATAAATGTGGCCGGTTTTGAATTAATCTTAAATGATGCATAACCGTTTTTATCAGTGTAGGAGTAATAGGTTTTACCGCCGGCAGTAAACTTAACCCTGATTTTTTCACCAAATTTTGCAAAATCATCACAGACCCTGACCTTATATGTCTTGCCTGCACCATAATACATTGTAATATCCTTATTTTTAGTTATTCTTTTTAACACATTTATCGTTTGAGTTTTAACTTCACCGGTTTGGCAGTTAACAACCCTGACACTATATGTGCCGTCTTTTGAACCAATGTTTAGGAAGACCTGTCCGTTGGCATCACTTATTAAGCTGTGAGTGATTCCATTGAAAACAATATCAACTGATTTATTTACAGTAGGATTACCGTTTGAATCCATTAAGGTAACTGAATATTTGGAATTGGTTGAATATTTGCTTGAAATAAATTCTATTGTTGATTTAAAATTAATTCTGGTATTTATTGAAGATTGGATGTATTCATCATCACCAATAAATTCTATTTTAGCATTGTACCATCCGCCAGTTAAAGCAAAATTAAAAATTGCCGTTCCGTTATCATCTGTTCTTTTCTTGTATGTTTCACCATTTAACGTTACATAAATGTCACGATCTGCGACGGGATTGTCATATTTATCCTTAAGGACAACCGCATAATCTCCATTATAATATACACTCTCGTATGATGCTGAAATCTGGGTTTTATGATAGGTAACGTTGAACTCACCAGCCACATCCTCCGCTTCATAAATAAGGCTAACCAGTTTGACTGTGTATCTGTAGGTGCCATAATCCAAGTCCCTGATTTCAGCGTGTACATGTCCTTCAGTTGATGAATAGAAGTAGTTTTTATTATTGACATTTAAAACAGCCTGAAAACCTGCAGTGGAGTTTGTAAGCCCAATTTCAAATACTGCACCTGATTCAAGGGAAGTCAGCTGCAAAGTCATGTTCACTTTCATTTTTGAAACCGTTAAAGATACATTGCATAAGGATGAATTATATAAATATTCATCGGAATAATAGGCGACAATCGTATTGCTTCCGGATTTAGAGAACGTATGGTAAATGTTTGCGGTTCCATTAACTACATCAACCAGATATATTTTATCATAGACTAAAAATACGACCTGACCTGAATTTACAGTATTGTTATTCAAGTCCATTACGTGTGCGGTAACGTTTACCGGATTATTGAATTCATTTGTAGTGATATTCAGATATATTTTTGTATTGATTTTTAATATTTCAAATGATTGGGTAATGTTGGATGAACCGTAATAGAATGATTCGTTATAAAAAGCCGAAATATTCAATACTGACGGATTTACATTAATGTTTTCCAGTCCGGCACTGCCGTTTAATACCTCCATTTCATACTCCTTACCGTCAATCATGAATATGATGAAACCGTATTTTACAGGATTGTTATGATTATCCCGAATGATAGCAGTGATATTTATAGGATTATACTGACCGGAGATGTTTAAAATTATATTGGTGCTAATCAGAGGATTGCTGATTTCAACTGTCTTTTTGGATTGTGCATAACCGACAGCAGTGAATTCGGCTGTAAAGTTATCTGATTTGAGATTAATCTGTTTTTTTGCTATTCCATTTTTCATTTCGACAGTGCATGTCTCATTACCAAATTTGAATATTACATTTCCGCAGTTGACCGGATATCCCCACTGATTAAGGACCTCCGCAATAACGTTTGCACTATTGGACGTTCTGTTCTCAATGGTTAATGTTAATGTAGTATTTATCGGATTTAATACTGTGAATGCCTTAATACATGCAACCTGTGAGTAATAAACATGGTCGGGATACTGCCATGTTATATTGAATAAATCTCTCCAGTTTTTTCCATCATAACTAATATATGAAATGTTTTCATGGTAAAAATAGTTATTTAAACTAATGCTTTCTGAAATCGGAACACCTGCATCTCCCTGAACAGTTATCTTGAATATTACTTCAAATATATCCCCGATGTTTAATGGAATGAACTCCCCCAAATCAAAAGTATAGTATCCCGGATCTGATTTACCTGATCTTTCAAGTTTTAAATTATTGTTGACATAAATGGATAAATCCCACTGAGTAGTTTTCTCGAAGTATGTTGAAACGGCTGCAAGGAATTCATTGTCTGTTGCGTTGAAGATATTCTTATACCATACAGTTTTTGTAGTATTTAAAAAGTAATCGGTTTTTGATATATCATACTGATAGTTTTTATCGTACTTTATAGTGTCATTTAAAATAAATGTAAATGCAGCACTGTTTCCTCCAACCTTAGGACATGAATTATCATAATATGACACGTAAAAGTAACCGTCATTTCCCCATGAATCGCCCCAACTGTTTTTAGCTATCCATGCTCCTCTGCCAGGAGCGTCAGGCATGTAGAAATTATCGTCCCATCCAACCAAAACAACAGCATGATCACACGGCAGATTACCCCTATAACACTGAACATATTTACCGATTCTGTAATCATACCCCACCATCATAAAAATGGCCGAATAAACAGCACCATAATCCATTATTGCCTTTTTAATGGAATCCAAATCTGTGATGCTTGACCTTTTTAAATAAATCATATTCTGAACATGCATAATGCTGTCAAGAACAGGAGACAATGTACTTAAATCATTATACGGGTCATCACTTTCCAAAATTGGACCCAGCCAACTTGTTAGATAACCCACCGCCATGTCGTCATAACCCCCTCCATTGGTATCCATTGACCATCCGTAATGAGAGTAAATTGAAGCCAGATTCTTCATGTTTTCTTCTGATAAATCAATATTCTCATTAGTTGCCTTTAAAATACATGATTCCAGAGTAGCTAATGATGCAAAAGCCCAGCAGTTACCTCCATTTTCCTGGTCCTTAACTGGAGTTACATAACCCCTATCAACGGAACTGTAATATTTAGGAAGGGAAGATTCCTCAATGATATTCTGATATAAGTTATAATCTTCACCTGAAAAGATTAATGACAAATTGTTCTGCTTAAACAAATCATTGTACTCACCGGCAGTATTGTTTAGGAAAGTAATGTTATTTAAAGTTGAATTTTCATTTAAAAGAGAATAAAATGCTCCGGCCAATAAGTATGCTGAGTTATTTATAAATGAAGTATTTTCAACCCACAGATAACTTGAGCTATCAATGTATAATCCTCCACCATTTTTAGCGTGATTATCAGATAACCTGGAGCCGGTCAAGGTTAAATTACCGTAAATCATATAAATTACACCCCCTTCATAGCGGGCAGTATTGTTATATGCATAAATATTGGATAAACTGCCATATGATTTTAAAAGAGTAATTGCCGCTCCGAATGTGGATGCGCATGATGTAAAATTTAAATCCTCACCGACAAAATTAGCAGACTTAAGATAAATGGCCCCTCCAGCATCACCGGTTGAAACATCATTGACAAAACGGGATTTTTTAATAGTGACTTTTGGAGTTAAGGAGTTTTTGGAACTGCATGCGATAGCTCCACCATAATTTAAAGCGGTGTTGTTGATAAAAACACAGTCACTGATTTCAAGGATTCCCCCATTTAAATATATCGCTCCCCCCGAGTCTGCAGAGTTATTTATAAAGGTACAGTTGGTTAAATATGCATTGTGGTTTCTGTCTACACAGTAAATCGCACCTCCGAAACTATACTTGTTTCCGCTGTCTTTGACTGCTGATGAATTGGAAAAAATAGTGTTTGAAGCAGTCATGTCCCCCTGATTGTATATATTCAGATTGCAGATGGTCAGATTGGTTAAAATAAGATTTTTGTTGATAAGTAAATTTCCTCCATTACCGTTTATGATAGTTTTTGATGCATCTTCGCCAATGAAAGCAACATTACTGTGGGAATTTACCTGTTTATAATCATACTCCCCATTTTTAAGATGAATTACAGAATTATCCAGTATTCTACCGTCACGAAGAGTTTTATATGGATTATCCACTGTTCCCTCACCATGGTCATGTGTTGCATTGCTGTCAAAGTATATATCATTGGAAAATCCTTCAGGTGGAGCATCCAGACTGTCAGTTGCATTATCTTCTGCAAAAGCCGAAGGTATAATCAGCAAAATCATAATTATTGAAAACAATAATATTAATTTATGTTTGAGCAATTAAACCAACTCTATTTTTTAATTCTAATCATATTTTTTACATTTAAGTTGCCGTAACTGGTGGTGATAGTGTATTTTCCCACTTTATATTTTTTAGTGATTTTTAAAGTTGCCTTTCCCTTTTTATTGGTTTTAACTTTATAGACTTTTCCCTTAAATTTGAATTTAAGTTTCTTGTTTTTAAGGATTTTACCATTTTTATTCAATAGTTTAGCAGTGAATTTTATAGTTTTTCCTTTTTTAACCTTGATATTTTTAGTTACAATAGTGGATTTGACAGTTATTTTATTTGAAACCTTAAAACCTTTATATTCTGCAAATATAGTGTATTTTCCGGGATTTTTTGATATTTTAAATGATGCATAACCTTTGCTGTCAGTTGTTTTTGTGAATTTTTTATTATTTATAGTGAATGTGACTGTAACTCCATCCGCAACATTGCCGTTATCATCGAGCACCTTAACATTATAATACTTTCCGGCACCGTAGTACATGGTTAAATCAGTGTTTTCAGTTATTCTTTTTACCACAGTAATTGTCTGTTTTTTAACTTCGCCACTAACGGCATTATAGATTTCAGCAGTATATGTTCCGGGATTTAAGGTTATAAGCAGTTTTGCCAATCCTTTCTCATCAGTTTTAATAACATATTTAGTTGATGCAATTTTTATGGTTACATCTGCGTTATTCAATAGGTTTCCATTTTCATCCATCAATTCAATTTCATAATAGGAATTGAATGTTTTTGTTGAATCTTGTGAAAGTATGGTTTCATTAACTGTAATTTTAGTATTAAAACTACATTTTAAATAATCTTCATCACCGTCAAAGTATACTGTGAGATTATTGTCATTCAGTTCCAAGTCAAGGTTGAATAAAGCAACACCCTTATCATCAGTCATGTTCTTATAAGTTTTATCCCCAACCTTGACACCGACCTGTTTATTTTTAAGTGGAACTCCATCCGTATTCTTTAAGGATACCTGATACATGTTATTTCCTGTGTGGAATCTGGTTTTTTCAGCGCTAATCTCTGTATTGAAATTAATGACTGTGAAATTTCCCTCTACACTATCTGCCTGATAAATATAACTGTCAAAATATGCTTCAACCGTGTAATCGTCCGGTTCCAGTTGAGTTAATGTGAATGTCGCTTCGAAATCTTTAACTTTAGCCAATAAGATTCTGCCATTAAGACTGATGTATATGTAATCATAGACTTGAGAGGAAGTGGTTATTGTAATTACAGCTGTATCATAAATTTTTGAAATTGACATTGACAAATTAACATTTATTTTAGAAATATTAACACCAGTGGCATTTTCAGATGAATCATAAATCGAATTTTTAACGTAACTCACAGTAAAATTATTAACCCCGATATTTTCAAATACTTGAGTTAATTTAGAAGTTCCATTACTAACAGGCAAATTATATACAGCATTATTGAAATTGAATGAAATATTGCCTGTATTTACAGGATTATTATCTTCATCATAGACATGAGCTATAATTTCAACAGGATTATGAGTTTTCGGATTAACTTCCAGTTCAAGATAAGTTTTAATCAGAGAAACATTTACAGATGAACTGCATTTAGATTCATTGTAATTATATTTTCCATTATATTGGGCAAATATATTGTTTAAACCAATATTTTCAAAGATATGGACTAAACTGGCAGTTCCATTACAGATATCAACTGTATAGTCCCTGCCTTCAATATTGAAAGTAACATTTCCATCGGTGATTTTATTACCCTCCATGTCAGTTACTACTGCAGTTATGTTTATCGGATTATGAATGCCCGTTACTTTTAGGGTAATGTTAGTGTAAATTACCTGAATTTCAATTAAATCGTTGTTATTGGATGAATTGTAACAGTATAAATCTGAATAATATGCTGAAATATTATTTACTCCGGTGTTTTCAAATATATGGTTTAAAGTTGCCATACCATTGACAACACCCACAGTATAATCAACATTTTCAACATGGAATATCATTTTACCTGATTTGACCAAATCTCCCATGCTGTCTTTGATAATTGCTTGAATTGTAACTGAGTTACCGGAGCTGATGAATGATAAGTTTAATGTGGTATTTATAGCGGAACTGCTGACAAAAATTGTATTGTTGGAACTGACATAGTTATCTCTGGTGAACGTTGCTGAAAATTCATTCACACCAGAAGATATGTTTACATTTGAAAGTTTAGCCTTGCCGTTGACAACATCAACTGTATGTAACCTGCCGGAAACGTTGAATGTAACCTTACCTGCATTTACAGCATATCCCCATTCGTTATAGACATCGGCTATAATATCACAGGTAGCATCAACTATATTATCAACAGTTAAGTTAAGATAAGTTCCTATTTTATTTAATACAGTGAATGCTTTAATGCATGCCACCTGTGAGTCATAAACGTGTGTTGTGTATTTCCAGGTTAAATTATAAAAATCAACCCAGTTTTCACCGTCATAACTTAAAAATGAAGTGTTTTCCTTATAGAAATGTTTATTGAAACTGACTTTCTCTGAAATCGGTACCCCCGCATCTCCATCCACTGTAATGTTGAATCTTATTTCAAAAGAATCACCAGCACTTAAAGCGATGAGATTATCTAAATTAAATGTATAATATCCGGGTTTTGAAGAACCTGACTGTGTGAGTTTTAATTCATTGTTTACATAAACTGAAAAAGTATAGTTAGTGTTTTTTTCAAATATTGTTGAAACTGCAGCCAGATACTCATTGTCAGTTGCACTGAAGATATTTTTATACCATACCGTGCTTGATGAGTTAACGAAGAAATCTGACTTGCCCTGAATATCATACTGGTAATTTTTATCGTATTTAATAGTGTCATTTAAAATAAATGCGAATGCAGCATCTATTTTGCCAATTGGAAGACATGAAGTATCATAATATGATACATTGCAAAATCCATTATCACCCCAATCTTCTCCCCAACTATTTTTAACTATCCATCCGCCTTTGCTAGGAGCACCGTCAAATTCCAAATTATCATCCCATCCAATAATGGATATTGCATGGTTTGCATTGGTGCCTCCTGAATAATATTGTTTTACCTTATGTAGAGATTGAAGTTGTGAATAAACAGCTCCATAAGTCATGATTATTTTTTTAACCTCTTCGGTTTCATTCAGACTTGTTCTTTGAATGAACAATACATTTTGAACATGCATGGTACTGTTGAATATTTTAGAGTATAATGAATTGAGAATATACGGGTCATCACTTTCCAAGACAGGTCCCAACCAACTGGCGAGATAATTATAACCCATTGAAGCATAACCCCCATTATTGGCTTCCATATTCCAGCCGTAATCACCATATTCCATGAACAGATTCTTTAAATTGGATTCAGATAAATCAAACTTATCTCCCAAAGCTTTAAGAATACATGATTCAAGTGTTGCCATTGTTGCAAATGCCCAGCAGTTACCATTATTACCCTGATTTTTAACGGAAGTGACATAACCATAATCCCTTAAATCATATCTTGAAGGAATCTCAGTAATATCAACAATAGGGTAATTATATAAGGTATAATTGTTATTGCCTATAAAGGAAGCATCACTTGATTCGAACACATCATTTTCCTTATCATAATTATTATCCTCAATTGTTGAAACGGGATTGTAAAATGAATATATTGAATAACCGGTGTTATTTGCAAAACGATTGCTTTTGATTATATTCCACTCGACGTCATCAATAAACAATGCTCCGCCACTTTCTGCGAAATTATTCAAGAAAGTGGAATTATATGCTTCAAAAGTACCGTACATTAAATAAATAACTCCTCCACTAGCTTCTGCTTTATTATTTCTACCAGAAATATTATTTACTGCCAGATTTGTATATATTGCAGTGACTGCACCGCCGAAGAGTGTGGCATAATTATCAAAAAACCTTGAATTACTAATTGTTAAAGAACCTTCTTTGTTATAGACTGCTCCACCGCACTGTGCATTATTATTTATGAATTCACATCCGTCTATAATGATATTTCCATTATTGGAGCTGATAACACCACCATACATTGAAGATGAAGAATCTTTAAAAATACAATTTAAAGCTGTTAAATTTTTGTTATTTACAATATTTGAAGATATTAATGTCACATTAGAAAGTACCAGTGAACCTGTGACTGTGAAATTGGCATTTTTAATTATTGTTGTTTGAGGATTTTCACCAATTATTGTTAAATTATAAACAGTTTTGGATCCGTCAAAATTATACTCTCCACTGGCCAAATGAATAACTGAATCATCATATATCCTATAAGGAGTTAATCTTTTGTATGGATCGTACTGACTGCCATCCCCATAATCATTACTGACGGATGCGTCAAAATAATAATCATTACCAGTTAAAAGATCCTCGGACATACCGGATAAAGTATTATTTTGATTATCGGCATTTATCGAAACAACAGTTTCATTATCAACTGCAAAACTAGCCGGGATTACAATCAATAAGCAAATCAATATTATAATAAATGCAACAAATTGTATTTTCTTCAAAATATTTCCTCCACTACACTAATTTAAACCATAAAATAGGCAAAATGTATAGAATATTATTATTTCAGTTTCTTATGATATAAATAAGTTGTAGTTTAAAAATCAAAAATAGAACAAATAGATTTTAAATCTATTTTTTTACTGTGATAGTGCTTTCTGAGGTTTGTTTGCCGTATTTTGCTGTAATTTTATATTTGCCAACCTTTAGATTTTTAATTTTAACGGTAGCTATTCCTTTTTTATCTGTTTTAGTAGAGTATACTTTACTTTTAATTTTAAATGTGATTTTTTTATTTTTAAGGATTTTGCCATTTGTATTTAAGAGTTTAGCAGTATATTTAAAAGTTTTTCCTTTTTTAACCTTTTTATTTTTTGTTATTAATGTTGGTTCAATGGTAATTTTATTTGAAACTTCATAACCTTTATACACTGCAGTAATAGTGTATTTGCCAGATTTTGAACTGATTTTTAAGCTGGCCCAACCGTTTTTATCTGTCTGTACAATATATGTTTTTTTATTGAATGTGAATTTAACTGCCAAACCGGCTGTAAACAATCCGTTATCATCACATACACGAACCATAAAGTTAGGATTTTTTCCATAGTAACAGGAAATATCTTTATTTTGAGTGATTCTTTTAAAGACTGTAATATCCTGTGATGATTTCTCATCAGTATCGGGATTTGTTAGACTAACAGTGAAATGGCCGGATTTAACCGGAATCTGAAGAACTGCCCTTCCACGGTTATCACTTAACACACCATAATTTTTATTGTTAATATTAAATGTAATCCAAACGTTGCTTAACGGATTTCCGGATTTGTCCAAAAGATAAACTTCATAATTTGAATTTAAAGCATAATCGGTACCTTTTGGAAGGGTTATGCTTGATTTGACCGTGACTGTTGAGTGATTTTGAGATGTAATGTATAAATCATCACCTTCAAAACTGATTTGTGAGAGATAAACTGCATCTTTTAAGTTGATAGCTACTGATGCTATTCCATTTTCGTTTGTAACATTATAATAAACATTATCCCCTATTGCAAATTTAACTTCATATCCGACAACAGGCATGTTGAACTGATCCAGAAGTTGAACAGGATAATAGGCACCGCTCTTGTAAACAGTTTCCAAATCAGAAACCCTAATATAAGTTCTTTTAACATTGACGAGGAAATCTGTTGAGTTTTGACAGTCATAAAACTCATTATCATCACGGGCAGTTATATTATACTGTCCATACTCCAAACCTGTCAGATTAAGATAAGCAGTGCCGTTGATAATTTTAAGGGTTTGATTAACTCCATTGATGCCGACAGTCAAATTTTCATTAATCGGCTGCGAACATGTGAAATTGATATATGCATTGTTAAACACCTGCACCACATCAATATTTAAATCCACATGTACCGGCAGAACTTCAAATGTGGTGTTTCCACTGCATGAATAATAATTTGGAGAATTGAAAATCCATGATATATTGTTTAGCCCCAAAACAAATGGAATCTGTAAAAATGCAATTCCGTTATAAACTTCAACAGTGTGATTTTCACCGTTTACATTAAATGTAACCTCTCCGTTTCTAACCGTATTGTTATTATTATCAAAAAGATTTAAAATAACATCATACATGCCCAGTGAATTGTAAGTGATATTTACAGGTCCAGATGTGGAGTTTAATGTGATTAACTGTGTGAATCCTTTAATGCAGGCAACCTGACTTTCATAGGAATGGTTCGGATATGTATGAATCAGGTCATATAAATCATAATAACGGACACCGTCCAGGCTTACAAAAGATACACGAGGCTCATATGATAATTTTGTAACTGAATAGATTTCAGAAATTGGAAATCCAACATCTCCATCAACAGTTATTTTAAATAATATTTCAAAAATGTCTCCTTTTTTAAGAGGTACCGGATAGTTTAAGTTAATAGTATAATAACCCGGAATACTTGATCCGCTTTGCATGAGCTGTAGTTTGCTGTTTACATAAATGAATAACTTCCAGTCAGTATTCTTATTGAAATAAGTTGATACACCTGATAGAAATTCATTGTCACTGGCATTGAATGCATTTTCATACCAGACAGTGTTCTGTCCAACATAGAAATAGTCTGTAACACCCGAAATGTCATACTGATAATTTTTATCAAAGTGCCTGGTGTCATTTAAAATAAATGTATAGGATACATATGCACCAGGTCTTGCAAATAGAGTGTCATAATAGGATACGTAAAAATATCCATCTCCTCCATAATTTTCCGGCCAGTTTGAACCCCAGCTATTTTTAACAATCCATGCGCCCTTCCCCGGAGCTTTTGGAACACTAATGGAATCATCCCAGCCCACAATGGCTACTGCATGATTGGTGCCGGCGCTGCCCGAATAGTAATGGAAAACCTTGCCGCCGGATACAACTCCCATATCATAATACATTGATGTTGCAACTGCCCCGTAATTCAGGATTGCCTGTTTTATTCCATCGTTATCAGTGAAATTATCTCTTTTAAGAAGAATTATATTTTGAACATGCATCAGACTATTTAATATTGGAGATAACTGACTTTTATCATCATATACATCATCGTTCTCAATTACAGGTCCAAGCCAGCTTGTAAGATAGGCTATTGCCATCTCTTCCTTTCCACCGTCATTGGTGTTATATGATTTTCTTCCGTAATCAGAGTAAATTGCCATTAGGTTTTTAATGTTTTCCTCTGAGAAATCCCATGCTTCTCCGGAAATTTTTAAAATGCATGATTCAAGGGCGGCCAGTGCTGCAAAAGCCCAGCAGTTTCCTCCTTTTATCTGGTCTTTGACCGGTGATACCCATCCATAATCTCGTAGGTCATAACTGGATGGAATTGTTGAGTTGAATGTCTGGTTTAATGTATAAAGAGTGTAATTACCGTTTCCTATGGTCAAGTTAACCTTTGTCTTATTGTAAACATTGTAAAACTGATATGCTGAGTTATTTTCAAAAGTATTGTCTGTGAAATTAAATACATTCATTAAAAATGAGTAGATTGCCCCGCCATATTCCAGAGCAGTGTTATTGATGAATTCATTTGAAGTGACATTGATTACATCAACATAGTTAATGAATAATCCCCCTCCATTTTCAGCAGTGTTTGAAATAAATCTGGAGGAGTTAATAATTAAAGATCCGTAAAACTGATAGATTGCTCCCCCGTCATATTTTGCAAAGTTATCCTTAAAAGTTGAACCGGTCAAATCCAGGTCGCATTTAAGAGCAGTGATTGCCGGACCATAAGCGGATGAACAGTTAGCAACTGTTAAATTAAAAGCTTTCAGGATAGACGATATGAGATATAATGCACCTCCTCCGTCATCAATTGAATCATCACAGAGAAATTGAGTATTGTTGATTATTATTTTAACTTTATTTTCTGCCAGTATTGCTCCTCCGAAGTTATAGGCAGTGTTATTGTAAAAAACTGAATTTAGGATTGTTAAATTTCCGCCACTTGCAAAAATAGCTCCACCATACTGAGCATGATTATTAAAAAATCTGCAGTTGTCCAGATAAATGTTTTTATTATCCAAGGCATAAATGGCTCCTCCAAAATCATTTACTTCATCTTTGGGAGGATGTGAAGGAATCAGTTTTGTGAAAAATGTATTTGAAGCATTTAAAGTTCCCTGATTGATTATGTTAAAGTTGGTCAGTGTGATGTTTTTAAAATTTACCAAACCATTAATGGTTAAAGTAGTGCCGTTTCCGTTTAAAATAGTATCCTGAGGACTTGTTCCATAAAATGAAGTGTTTGAAAATGACCTGGACTGACTGGAAAAACTGTACTCTCCGCCGGCAAGGTGGATAGTAGACCCATCCTTAATTCTGTCATTTATAAAATTATTATAAGGACTTAATTCCGTTCCATTACCATCACTGTCCGCATTAACATCAAAATAGTAATCAGTGGTTTTTTCAATCGTATTATTTTCAAAAGCAGTTAAATTGTCCCCGGCAAAACTTGGGGGAATAAGAATTATCAAACACAGAATTGAAAATAATATAACAAGTTTTATTTTCAGTTTCAAAATCCTCCATCTATACTATATATTATTATTTGGCAGTCATCATATAAAAAATATGAAATTTAATTAATATAATTGAACTGTTCTTCATTAATTAAAAGATAATTTATTAACTCGGTTGATTCCAGATTTTCATTATTTAAATCAACTGCAGTGATCTGGGAGTTATTATATGTTCTGTAATACAATATGGCCTTGTTTGTATTGTAACATGAAGTGTATATGGTATATTCATATAAGTCAGGGTCACTGATGAATGTACAGCCGTTTTGCTGTTCAACTGAACCTAAAATATGGAAAAACTGTGAGACACTTCCCGCCTCATCACTGTCGGAGTAGGAATTTGCACGTGTAAATGCAACTTTTGCAAATCTTGAAGCAGATGACAAATCTCCCGGAAGACCGATTGCACCCATACCTCTTGAGTATTCATCCAACTCAATATCTCCTCCAAAAGAGTTTTCAGGATTTTTATTGGATAATCCCAAATAATTATTCAAGTAAAATAATTGTTTATCAAATGGAGGATTGTTGGTTAAAACACCAACAGGATTATCATAGACTTTAAGACCATCTTTTAGGGGTTCAACAACAATAGCCTCATTTTCATCTGATATCATCCAGTGAAGTGGTGAAAGAGGAAGCTCGTCAGCAAAGTTAATGTCAACAAGGTTAATTTCATCCAATAATTCTCGTGCTTCAGCCACACTTGATGCCTTACCCAGCAAATATGGAATTAACTCAAAAGGAGTGATATTCACCATGTTTTCATCAAATTCCCTATAAACTGCATTTCCTGCAAAATTCAAACCAGCAATAGCCAGCCCCTTTTCATTGCATGCATCATAATACAAAGGATACTCATCAATACCTGCTGCAATGCCTATTATTGCATAATGGGATTTGATATCGTCTATTTTTCTAAATTTAAACTCATAATTTCTTGGAGTAATTGTTACCCTTTCATTATATGAAATTTCATAATCAAAGTTACGGCCAAAATAATGGTTATCAGTTATATAATTACTTGCAGTACACATATTTATCACCTATAAAAAATTTGAGTATTTCAATGCTCTTTTTTTAATTTCACCGAAGTTATCATTTACCATCAGTTCACCATCCCTAAAGACAGTACGCAAATAGTTTTCACCGTCACTGTCAATCGGAACTGTTTTAAATGAACTGTGTTCATTAATCAATTTAAATCTTCCGGTTTTTGATTTTTTACTGGAGTCAAGTGGATTTTTGAATATGTCATACCATTCATTATCCCTTAGCTGTGCGGAACATTTAAAAGCATTTCTTTGAGTATCACGATTTACTGCAGTGTGCAGACCTCCGCCCATACCAAAGATAATGTTTTGTGCAGCCCATCCATTGGATTTCATTGCGAAGAGTATGTCACGGATTTTCTGATAATTCAAACCGTCACCCCACAAAATTCCTATGTTTAAGTCAAAAACCTTATATCCCTTATCGGTCAAATGACTTCCAAAGCCCTCCGAGAGCAGATTTAAACAGTCTATTGTTGTTGAAACCGGTTCACCGCTGTCGGGTCTGAATACAACCTTATTGTTTTCACCATCAAGGAAGTTTAAAATAGCTTCGTTTAACTCTGAACCTGATTTACCCGCTTCAATCAGGAAGTTACGGTAATTATATGAATCAATTACCATGGACAGGACACCGTCTTTAGCATTGTCAATAACGTTGAGAATCTGTGAAAATTCACCTTCCGGGCCAAGTGAGGTCATTATACTGTGTTCTGTTGCCTGAACTGAAAATCCGTATAAATCTGAGTCATTGTAATAATTTTCAGGTATTGACAGCGCGGAAATTGTATCTGTTCCTGAAAAACTAAGCAGATGTGCTGAACCTGAAAGCATTGCTGATTCGGTTGAGGTTGCACCCCTATAACCGAAATCATGGAGCATAAAGTCCAGATTATCCTTAACGGACCCTGTAACTTCAAGATAAAAATTACATAATTTTCTAACCTCGGCAGACAATGTTGCTACTGTTGACGGATACCATACCTGCAAAAGCAAGGATTCAAGGTAATTGGGAAGCCAATATGATTTTTTATCAGTGTTTTCAACTGTCATCAGCACATTGCTGACATCAACCGGTGTTCCTTCCGCCACTGCCTTAATTTCAACGGGAAGTCTTCCGTCATGTTCATCCAATATATATTGCCAGCCCTGTCTGTTGAATATGCTCGGACCAATATGATTTGAAACCAGTCTGTCTGCTTCATCTATTTTTTGCTGTGTTACTACACATCCTTCAAGATATTTTTTAATAATATACTGAAGTCCGTAAAAAATTGTTTTGTTAAACTCAGCACCTACCCTACTTTCAAGGTATGAATAAATCTTTTCAGTGCCTTTGGGATAGAAATAGTGATGAGTTACTTTGTAACTGTCTGTTAAAAGACAAATATTGTTTTCTATCATAATATCACTTTTAATAATGATATTAGATGACTGTACAATATAAATTTTACTAAAAAAAAATAAGAAAGAAAAAAAGTATCTAGATGTAACTAGTATCTTTTTTTCTAAAGTGTGCTTGTGGGTGATCGCATAACGGGCAAACTTCCGGAGCTTCCTTTCCATAGTGGATGTATCCGCAGTTATTACATTTCCATGCGATTTCTTCGTCTTTTTTAAATACTGTACCTGCTTCGATTTTAGCGGATAATGCATTGTATCTTTCTTCGTGTGCTTTTTCGGTTGCACCGGCAGCATCGAACAAGTCTGCAATATCATAAAAACCTTCTTCGCGTGCAGTTTCAGCAAATCCTTTGTACATTGAAGTCCATTCTTCATGTTCACCTGCTGCTGCATCTGCGAGGTTGGTTACAGTGTCAGGTACTTTTCCACCGTGCAATAATTTAAACCAAATTTTAGCATGTTCCTTTTCGTTGTCGGATGATTCCTGGAAAATTTCTTTTATTTCCACATAACCATCTTTTTTAGCCTGGGATGCATAAAATTCGTATTTTACACGTGCCTGAGATTCGCCAGCTAGTGCTGCTTTTAAGTTTTCTTCGGTTTTACTACCTTTTAATTCAGTCATATTATCATCTCCATATTAACCGATGTCAGTTACTAATATATAATGTTTTGGTAATGATTTGGTAACTAAAAAAAGAAAAAAGAGCTTATTTAAAGTTAATAGCTCTTTGTTCAAAGTGTGCTTTTGGAAATCCGCATACTGGGCATTTTTCAGGTGCATTAGGACCTGAAAATATAAATCCACAGTTTTCACATTTCCATTCAATGTCTTCATCTTTGCTGAACACCTTATCATTTTCAACATTGGAAAGTAATGTCAAATATCTTTCTTCGTGATGTTTTTCGATTTCACCAACCTTATCGAATAAAAATGCTATTTCCGGGAAACCCTCTTCACGTGCAGTTTCAGCAAATCCCTTATACATTGAAGTCCATTCTTCATGTTCGCCTGCTGCAGCATCAGCAAGGTTGGTTTCAATGTCTGGAATTTCCCCATCATGCAATATCTTAAACCATAATTTTGCGTGTTCCCTTTCGTTTTTGGAAGTTTCCATGAATATGTCATGAATCTGAACATATCCTGCCTCTTTTGCCTGCAGAGCATAGTATTGGTATTTGGTATGTGCCTGGGACTCGCCGGCAAATGCATATTTTAAATTTTCTTCAGTTTTTGTGCCTTTTAACTCAGTCATTTTAACCCCTCCGTTTTAAAAAAATAAAATTAAAGGAAATTGAATATCCTTTAAGCTATGTCAGAATATAACAGCCCTATCGCTCTTGAAGAGAAGAATACTAAATATGGAGTAACTACAATGGAAAGAATGCTGATTCCTGGTACGTAAGCATTTAATACATTTATTATTGCATTAATAACTATAATTACAATTATAATTAATATTACAACTGCTATAACTTTTCCCCATCCTATTCTTCCAATATCTTTAAATGCTTCCGCAATATTTAAAGAATATCCCAGATTGTCTGTATTAGCAAGTCTTGCTTGCGCTATTGTCTGAAGTAATGCAAAGAATATGAACAATACAACGGCAACAATTCCGGTTATAATCATTGCATTTCCGAGCTGGATAAATGCAGACTGTGGGAAAAGATCTGTAATGAGTACTGTTGTATTGGCCGGTGCATTCATGGATGCAATTATCATTTTTGTCATCATGTCATAAGACATGCCAAATAAATTTGTAGCCCAACCGACAATCAGAACAATAATGGCCGGAATTATATAGTAGACAATGCACATTACCAGATATTTAATACCTGTTATCAGGTTCCCCTTCCAGTTAAATTCAGGTGCTGAATCTGTCTGGTCAATTCCGGATTTCACAATACTTACCAGATAACCGCTCAGGATAAACCCTACGATTATACCAAATATAATTACTATAATTCCTAAAACAGTGAATAAGGCATTGTCAATTATGCCCAATCCCATAACGGCAAATCCTAAAAATATCAGAACTACCGCAACAATTGACAAAGCAATATATATTGCAAGTTTTGTCAAATCAGTTGAAGGAAATACAAAACCCTCTTTAATAATTTCAATAATATCCATATTTTTCACCTTAAATGAATTAAATTCTCAATTGAGACAAAGTTATATTTATTTATCTTAATATATTAAATTTTTCAAAAAGAGACGTAGAAATTAGTAGATGTGAAAAAAATATTACCAAAAAATAGAAAAAAATAGATGAATATAGTTATTCATCTACACCGAAGGATTTTTTAAGTAAATCAGCGTTGACAAATCCTTCTTTATAAATTTTACCAGTGGTTAAATCATTGATGACTACTTCTGCAGGAGCAAACATTCCTTTGTCGATTTGGTAGAAATCAAATCCAGCTTCTTTAAATACATCGAAGAATGGTTTGCCATATCCGTCAGCTGCAGAGGATGGTAGTTGAGCAGCCACATCAGCAATGTCATCACCTTCTTCAGATTCAACATAGTAGTAGGTTCTTCCACCAAATAATACTGCATCGTTGGTTTTACCCATTGCTTTTAATCCGTCAGGGTCAACAGGTGCGATTGGTGCGATACCTGCAGCATGTTTTACTTTTGTTACATCAAATTTAATAAATTCCAGCATTTTGTAAGTTCCGTTTTCAACTACCCTACCTGAAATTTGAATAGATCCAACGAGAGAAGAAGTAGGAGCTACAAGCAAGTAAACATCTTTAACATCAACATCACATTCATCGGCAATGTATTGGGCAACATCTTCACCAGGCAGTACATCAGCTTCCAGAGTTAAAATAGCCAAGTCAGCATCTTTGTCTTCGTAACCGATTTCCTCATAGGTTTCAGCAGGTTTTAATGCAATTGCCCTTGCAGGTCCTGAACCTAATGCGAAGAAATCTCCAACTGATACGGACCATCCTGCTTTTTGGGAACCTAAGGTTGAAATTGACGGTGAGTCAGTTTTGATTTTTACTGAAGGAAGTGCGAATTTTTCAGACAAATCTCCAGGAATTGAAATTCCAACATCTGCGAGTCCACCCAGACAAACTTTAGTATAAAGTTCTCCTGCTTTAAAACTTCCATCTACATTAACACCACAGTCAATAACAGTAGCACCATTATCTAAA
>CACZNW010000010.1 GCA_902782595.1 uncultured Methanobrevibacter sp.
GAGTAAAGTAAAAGACATGTCACTTGCACCTGAAGGTGTAAGAAAAATCGAATGGGTTCAAAAACACATGCCTGTTTTGGAACACATAAAACAAGAATATCTGGAAACCCAGCCGTTTAAAGGAATTACAATCGGTTCATGCCTTCATTTGGAACCAAAAACAATCAATTTAGGTTTGACACTGATGGCAGGCGGAGCCGAAGTGGCAATGACAGGATGCAACCCGCTGTCCACACATGACGATGCAGTGGCGGGAGCGGCCGATTTGGGATTGAACGTTTACGGATGGAGAGAACAGGGCGATGAAGAATATTACCAGACAATCAACATGGTTCTTGATCACAAACCTGACATAATCATTGATGACGGAGCAGACATGATTATGGTTCTTCACAACGAAAGAAAAGAACTGTTAAGCCACATCAAAGGAGCATGTGAAGAAACCACAACAGGAGTTCACAGACTGCAGGCAATGCATGCCGACGGAGCTTTAAAGTTCCCGGTAATCGCAGTAAACGACGCATACACAAAATACCTGTTTGACAACCGTTACGGAACAGGACAGTCAAGTTTCGATGCAATCATGGGAACAACCAACATGGTTATTGCAGGTAAGACAGTTGTCGTGTGCGGATACGGCTGGTGCGGAAGGGGACTTGCCCTCAGGGCAGCCGGTCTCGGAGCGGACGTAATCGTTACTGAAGTAGATCCGATTCGTGCATTGGAGGCCCGTATGGACGGATACCGTGTAATGACCATACATGAAGCCGTAAAACAGGCCGATTTAATCATCACTGTAACCGGTAACGCCGACATTATCTGCGGGGATGATTTCAAATACATGAAGGACGGATGTATGCTTGCAAATTCCGGACACTTCAATGTGGAAATCAACAGACCTGACCTTGAAGCCATATCAACCGGTGTTAAAGAGGTACGTGAAAGCATTGAGGAGTTCACCACAAATGACGGTCGAAAAATCTACCTTTTAGCTGACGGTCGTCTGGTAAACCTTTCAGCTGCACGTGGACAGGGACACCCTGCTGAAATCATGGACATGAGCTTTGCCGTACAGGCACTGTCCGCCAAACACATCCTTGAAAACGATTTGCCTGTAGGCGTTACAAAGGCTCCTGATGAAATCGACTACACCGTTGCAAGCATGAAGCTTGAAGCAATGGGAATCGAAATCGACTCACTGACAGACAAGCAAAAGGCCTACATGGCCAACTGGCAGGAAGGAACTTAAATTCCTTTTTTTATTTTTTTCATGTCCTATTTCAGATATATCGACAACGGCAGGGGACCGGTCAAACTCTTCATTGGAGGGGTTCACGGAAATGAAGGCGTGACCTCACTGAAGTTTTTAAAGCGCATCAGCACTGACGATTTATCCCCAGGCCAGTTCTATTTTTACAATTTCGACAGAACGCCTTATGTTTCCACTATAAAAAAGGAATATTACGAATCCGAAACCGGACGCAAAATTTTGAATCTTATAAAATACTTCGAGCCTGACTTTTACACGGAACTGCACTGTTACGACCTTAAAAACCATGACAGGCTGACCTCAATGGAGCGATACATAAAAACCGGTATTCCTCCCCTGATAAAGCTTGGAAATCATGTCCTTGTCTCGTCGGTATCTCCTTTAATTCGGATGACCTACTTTTCAACCGACACAGTCTGCAAGACACTTGAATTTCCCTGTTTTGAAAAGCTCACCTCCGAAACCGCCGAAAAATACGGTTTCAACATGGACCTTGCCATTGAAACATATGAAAATCTGCTAAAACTGATTTTAAAATCTCCTTCAAGACAGTATTTTGAAAATGAAATGATGAAACACTACAAAGAGCAGGTATTTCTGGCAATGGAATATGCAAAAAAAGTTTTCGGTGAGGATTTCCCTCCATATTAAGCATCGATGGTTTCCGGGTTTGTGGTGGTGAGAAACCATCAACACTTATCTATTTGGATTCTATAAAATATATTGAATAAATTAAAAAAATAGCTTTCACCGTCCCCTTGACAGCTGCCATTTTTTTCCAAGTGTTTAGTTTTTTTTTTATGCAACCGGGGGTGTGTGGTGGTAGATTGCATAAGTTTATACCCAATATTTAGAACCCTAATTATATTTATTTTCTTTAATAGTATTTAAATATGTCAGTCTGAAAATCTAAAACCACGCATCAAGACTTCCCTGTGATGAACTCAGATTTTTAAGCTTCAAAGATGCTTTCGCCACACGTTCTTCTGAAAAACCGTGCTGGTAGCATAAAAACTCGATTATTTTATCTTTCTGCGGTTTTTCCCATTTTATCTTATAATCGGTGTTGACGTCATGTTTCAGGAAAATGTCTCTTACTTCGCACAGGTCATGGTCTGATTCTTTTTGAAGTTCTGCAAGTTTTACCTTAAGCTGATTGTTATGTGCAAGCTTCAGTGCAGTTTTAGCACCTATTCCCTTCATTCCATCACAGAAATCGGTTCCTATTAAAATTCCCATATCCACCAGTTCGGGTCTTGTAACGTTGAGTTTTTTAAGGACACGGTCCAGCCGGTAGAATTCGAGATTTCCAAGATTTGAACTTACCGCAAGGTTTCTCACAACCCTTTTTGCTCCGAAAAGCAGACAGTCGTAATCCTGTGAGGCAACGGCATACGCATCACCTTTTGCTACCAGATAGGCTGCCTGGGCTTCACCTTCACCCTTCGCTTCAATATATGGTATCCCCATATATGTCAGGAGTTTTTTGGATGATTCTATGATTTCAGGGGACAGCTTTGATGATCTCATGGCGAATTTACGGGCCTTTTCGGTGTCTCCATTCTGAAGTGCTTCCTTATAAATCTGTTCCGCCTCATCTCTTATCTCGCGCCTTCTGGCCTGAGTTTCACTTTTAAGCTCCGGAGCCTTACCGTCAAAGATATAAATAGGTTTTATGCCTTTTTCAACCATTGAAGAGTTTCTGTATAATATTCCGCTCAGGTGTGATGTGATGTTCCCGTTTTCATCAGTTAGCGGTCTTCCGTCCCTCTGTCTTATGGTTGAGAGGAACTGATAAAGAGTGTTGAAGGCATCGATTGAAACAACCCTTCCCTCCAGGTCCTTGAAACTTATTGTTTCAGGTTCAACAATGTCCTTAAGCTTTACTCCCATCAAATCACCTGAAATACGAAAGCGGGAAGGATTCCTTAATCCACATCAGAACCTCACCGTCGCTGATGATGACATAGTCTCTTGAAAGCATTGTCTCATCTGTTTTAAAGAGATCTTTAAGGGTATCGTTCGGCTCTTCAAGGCAGATGTTTCTGATTTCCCTTCTTGACTCGATACTGTAGTTTTTAAGAATTCTTCCGATAGGTATGTCGGCTCTCACAAGATCTGCACAGACATCTTCGGAACACCTCTTGAGGGGGATATGTGAAATCGCATAAATGAGAGGCCTTTCGGTTGTGTGCATTATGACCTCGCGGAAATTGATTTCTTCTCCTTCCTCAACGTTCACCAGACGGGCATGCTGCTTGTCGGCCTTTTCAAAATGCTGCTCCAGGGTTGTCAGGGTGATTTTACCGAACAATACGTCAAGAATTGCCGTAATTGATCCGTCGGTTGTAAGAAGTATCTTTTGTGTATTCGAAAGTTCAACATCATTGGTTTTTTCCAATTCATTGATTCTGTCAATCAGTCTTCTGTTAGCTTCGTTTTTATCCATAACCATTTTTAATCACTTTTTAATATCCTTAGGATGGGTAATGACTCCTGTCAGTGCTGACGCCGCAACCACCTTTGAGCTTGAGAGGTATACATCTGATTTGGCGTCACCCATTCTTCCCTTGAAATTCCTGTTTGTAGTTGAAATGCATGATTCTCCTTCACACAGCACCCCCATATGTCCTCCAAGACACGGTCCGCAGCCGGGATTGCAGATGATTGCTCCGGCATCTATGAACGTGTCAATGTAGCCGAGATGCATGGCCTGCCTGTATATCTCTCTTGAAGCCGGAAGAATCAGCAGTCTGGTGCTGTCATCGATTTTACAGCCTTCAAGTATTTCAGCGGCATCCCTTAAATCTGAAAGTCTTCCGTTTGTGCATGAACCTATCAAGCACTGGTCAACCGGTGTTCCTTCAATTTTTGAGATGTCTTTAACGTTGTCAACGTCATTTGGGCAAGCTATCTGCGGTTCTAGGTCTTTAACGTCAAAATTCATTTCCTTAATGTATTCCGCATCGCTGTCTGACTTGATGATGTTTAATTCGGATTCCCTTTTTCCGGTTCTTGTGCATATATAGTCAATGACGTCCCGGTTAGGCTCCATGATACCGTTTTTGGCACCCATTTCAATTGCCATGTTACACATTGTCGCCCTTCCTTCAACGCCCATGTTTTCAATTGTCTCACCTGCAAATTCGG
This sequence comes from uncultured Methanobrevibacter sp., assembly GCA_902782595.1. Classification (GTDB taxonomy): domain Archaea; phylum Methanobacteriota; class Methanobacteria; order Methanobacteriales; family Methanobacteriaceae; genus Methanocatella. Next base: position 4,421 of record CACZNW010000010.1, read on the forward strand.
CGGTCATGTATGTGGCGCCGGCGATTCCGACGCTTCCTATGATATTGAGGATAATGTCTTTCGGGGAATTGTATTCATTTAAATCACCGGTAACATTCATTTTAATCGCTTCAGGCACCATAAACCATGTTTTTCCTGTTGCCCATACCATTGCAAGGTCTGTTGCACCCATACCTGTTGAAAACGCACCGAAAGCACCGTATGTACAGGTATGTGAATCGGCACCGACGATGACTTTTCCAGGTTCCACAAGCCCCATTTCGGGAACTACCTGATGGCATATCCCTTCACCGTGAATGTAGTTTTTGGAAATGCCCTGTTTTTTTATAAAGTCACGGCAGACCTTTTGAAACTCCGCCGAACCGATGGTGTTTGCCGGAACGTTATGGTCAAAAATAATGGCTATTTTATCAGCATCCCATACTCTGTCGGTTATTTTTTCAAAGGTCTTTATTGCGGGAGGGGATGTTCCGTCATGTGACATTGCAAGGTCAACCGGGATTTCAATAATCTCGCCGGGTGTTACTTCACGGCCCGCTTTCTTTGAGAGAATCTTTTCTGTAATGTTCATATTATTTACCCTTTGTGTTTTTAACGATCTGTCTGAATACCTTATCGTTGATGTATTTTCCTTCCTCTCTCTGCTTTTTAACCTGTCTTACGATTTCAATAAGCTCATCGTCACTGACGTCAAGTTCACATTCATTCAGCTTTGCCCTGACGGCTCTGCATCCTGAATGCTTACCCAGGACAAGCTGGCGTTTCTGGCCAACAAGCTCCGGAAGGTAAGGCTCATAGCACAAAGGCTCCTCGATAACCGCATCGACGTGGATTCCGGACTCATGTCTGAATACGTTGTTTCCGACAACCGGCTTGTTGTATGGAATCGGAAGACCGCTTGCCTCGGCTACAATGTCTGAGAGTTCCTTGATATATTTGGTTTTAAAGCCGTAATCCTTGCCGTAAAGTATTTTCATTGCCATGATAAGTTCTTCAAGTGAAGCGTTACCTGCCCTTTCACCGATACCGTTGACAGTTGTTGAAACAGCCTTTGCACCGGCAAGAACACCGGTAATGGAGTTTATCACCGCAAGACCGAAATCGTTGTGGAGGTGAACCGCAATGTCAACATTTATGTTCTTAACAAGTTCCCTTACCATATAATCAATTCCCTGAGGAGTAATTGCGCCGGTGGTATCGGCAATATGAACCCTGTCAGCACCGCATTCCTCGGCCTTTCCATAGATGCGCTTTAAAAAGTCAATGTCGGTTCTTGTGGCGTCTTCTGCTGAAAACGCAACAAAAAGACCATGGTCCTTGGCATAGTCAACTGCGGTTTCACAGAGATTGATTGCGTCCTGTCTTGTAATGTGCATCTTGTGGTCAAGATGGATGTCTGAGGTTCCCACAAAGGTGATGACTCCGTCCACGTCACAGTCAAGGGCGGCGTCAATGTCAGCGGTCTTTGTCCTTGTCAGACCCAGAATGGTAGCGTTTAAACCTTCACCTGCTATTGCCTTAACTGTATCTTTTTCCTTTTCCGATACAATCGGAAAACCGGCCTCAATCTGATGAATCTTGAACTGATCCAGTTTTCTTGCGATTTCCAGTTTCTCGTCAAAACTGAAACAGACTCCCGGAGTCTGCTCGCCGTCCCTGAGTGTTGTATCGTAAATGGTAATGTCTTCGGGAAATGTCAGTTCAGTTTCCTTGTTGTAATGACTAATAAAATATTGCAATTATATCACTTCTCTTTAATAATAATATAATTATGGTAACTATTCATTATTTAAATTTTCTAAAAGTTCCATATATGAGGTTCTCTCAAAACCGTCCCTGACTCCCAGCATTTCAAACAAATCGAAAATTTTATCCTGGGCTTTGCTGTAGTCTTCATTTTCTTTTAAAGTGATTTCTATTTCCATATACGGCGGAAGGCCTTCAACGTCATCAAGTGAGATTTCAAAATTTTCGTAGGTGTAGTACTTTCGGCTTTTTTTAACGATTCTTGCCGGGGTGAAGCCGATTTCCTCAAAGATGTCACGGGCCTTTTGAGCACTTTCAATTGTCATTTCAACTTCCTTGCGTGTTTTTGCATCTTTGTTGAGTTTGGGTCCCTTGTATGTAATGAAAGTGTTGTTGTCGGTTGTTCTGATTCTTAAGGCCTCGTCGGTTTTTGCAAAATCCGCAACCGGACTTGCAAAATATATGTCCTCCTGAAATTCGGTTTTTGTCTTTTCGGCACCGATCTTTTCAAGGTTTTTTTCCATTTCTTCAAAACTACTGATTCTAGCTTTAACTTCAACTTCTATCATAATTAGTAATTGTCTGAGTTGATTGTTATATGTATCTATTAAATCCGGAGGGGTTTTTGACAATCATTTAATCTTTAAATGCGAGATTCGTCTATCAAATAAAGGATTTTCTGTATCAGATAAGAGTGTTTTCAAGTCAGATAGGTATGGATAATTTGGATAATTTAAAACATCTCCAGTTACTTTCATGCACTGAAAACTGCGAATTTTTAACTGAATTTCTCACGGTTCGGGGGCTGTCGGAAATATTTCAATTGGACTGTTATATAAATATCCTTTAAAATCAGTCTGGATATTTGATTTCGATAGTGTAATACTAAAAATTAGTAACATTTATTAATTGGTAATTTCAATTACTGATTTCAGATTTTATATATAAATTGCCTTTATATGCGAAAATTTAAAATTTTTATTTTTTTAAAAATTTCTCAAAAATTTTTCAAATAAACATACCTTTATATACTATATAAATTAAATATTTAATTAGTAAAAATTTAACTTAATTTTTGTTTTCTTAAATTTTACTGTACTTCTTTTAAAAATGAATTGGAGGTTTTAAATTGACCGATGTTGAAATTAAAATTGAAAACATTGTTGCTTCTGCAAGCATCGGAAAGGACATAGTCTTAACTGAAGTGTCCGAAGCTTTAGAAGGGGTTAATTTTAATCGTGAACAGTTTCCGGGATTAGTATTTAAACTGAAAGATCCTAAAACAGCAGCATTAATTTTTAGCTCTGGTAAGCTTGTTTGTACTGGAGCAAAGTCTATAGATGATTCCAAACTGGCAATCAAGAAAACTGTAGATTTGATGAGGACTATCGATACTGAAATTCCTCATGAATTTGAAATTAAAATTCAAAACATTGTAGCTTCCGCAAATTTAATGTCCACATTGAATCTGGAAGCGGTTGCTTTAGAACTGGAAGATACTGAATACGAACCTGAGCAATTCCCTGGTTTGGTATACAGATTATCCGACCCTAAAGTGGTTCTATTATTATTCGGTTCCGGTAAAGTTGTATGTACCGGGGCTAAAACAAAAAGCGACGCCAAACTTGGTGTCGAAAGAGCTTACGACAGATTACGTGAGCTAGATTTAATATAATTTGGTGGTATTATTGATTAAACTTGTAGTATTTGACTTGGATAACGTTATTATTGATGGTGAAGCA
>CACZNW010000011.1 GCA_902782595.1 uncultured Methanobrevibacter sp.
ATTATTTTGCCAATTGGTAATGTTTTAATTAATTCATTGATTAATAATAAATAAACTTTAATTTTTTTTAAATAATCATTGATAAATTGTCGGATTAAATAGAATGTTATATATACTTTACAGTTCTAATATAATATTATATTCATAATTGAATATGACAGTTAAGATGTGATTATGTATGAAAATTAAACATTTGATAATAGTCAGTTTAATTCTGGCTATTTTAACAATCGGAGCTGTAAGCGCATCACAAACCGTTGACGATGCGGCAGCTGACGATGCACAGGGAGATTTAATAAAGCAGTCTTCCGAAGATGATAAGTTGGCGGAGCCAACGGGCGATTATGAAAATGAAACCACAGTTCCTGAGGAAATCAGCGCAGATTCAGACTGGGAATATGATGATCATGTTGCTACCGTGGAACTGCCGGATGATGCCACAGGTATCATTGCAGCATATCTCGACGGCAATAAGACACCATTCTACAATGAAGCGGCTGATGAATATAATTATATTGATCTGGATGGAATACCATTGTCATTCGGTCTTCACAACATTCTGATTAACTATTCAGGTGATTCAAAATATATCGGATTTGCAAATAAATACAATTTCAACGTAACTTATGAGATTGAATATGATGCCGACGATGTGGAGTACGGTGATGATGCAATTGTCGACGTTACCGCCCCGATGGATATAAAAGGAAATTTAACCCTTCAATTCAAGAACAAAACCTATCAGTTCAAAAAAATCTTCGATGATTATGGCGATGAATGCTTCAGGTGTAAGTTCGCAGGATATGATTTCGGAGTTAATAATTTCACAATAACCCTTTTAAACGATCCGAAATATCCGAACAAAACAGTCAAAGGCACATTCACTGTTGAAGAAAACTGGAGGGTGCCTTTAGAAATGATTTATAATGACGGCTCTAACGTCACACTGATTTTACCGAAAAACGCAACCGGCAGTTTAAACGTAACCGTGGACGATGAAAGTTTCGCACTCGTCCCGTTAGTCAACGGAAAAGCTGTTGTATCATTAAACGGCATCAGTGTCGGAACACACAACATTGTGGCCAAATACACCGGTACAGATTACGACATTGACTATTGGGATGATGATGAGTTTGATGTTGACCCTGACGTAGTTATTCCAAGCTATGTCTACAGCAAAGGAGGAAACTACACACTCACCATAAGTTTAGGTGAAAACACAACAGGTACTTTAGAAGTTATTAAAAATGGCAATACCATATTCGATGAAGCTGCAAACGGCACCAAAACCTTCAGATTTGCTCCTGCAGATGATGAAATAGAAATAATTTATGATGACGGGGATTATAGATATGATGAAACCTTCAACGTACATGTCCGTGATGAAAACCCTGTCTGGCAGATGAACATCACATATGATAACACTATTATTCAGGGACACACAATCTTTATCCACGTCAACGAACCTGACTCCTCAGACATGTCTTACACAATCTATGTGGACAGCAAGATGGTTTCAGAAAACGGATATCCGGAATTTGACACTTCCAAGTTGGCTGTCGGGCCTCACAGTTTCACAATCACAGCCATTGATGAAGACGGTTATTATATATCACAAAGCAAATCAGGTTCATTCAACGTGACACTGGTACAGTTCTCCGTTCCAAGTACAATTAAACACAGATTATGGTACACAGATTACATCTATGTTTATACAGCTGAAAACGTCACAGGCAGTGTTAGCCTTATACTTAACGGAAAAGATTACCTGATGGAATTCATTGATGAAGACGGTACTTTCATCAGCCTGGATAATCTTCCATGCGGAGATTATGATTATGAAATAATATATACCGGAAACAGTCCAAGTGTATCTCAAAAAGGCAAATTCAACGTAACCTATACATTTGCCATTGATATGGACAGCGTATATGCCTACGGTGAAAAAATCAGTATAATCTCAGTACTGCCTTTGGATGCAACAGGCACCATAACCTTAAAAATTGGCAACGAAACCTACACAGGAATTATAGTCAAAGACGATGAGGATTTCAAAGTCGATTTCAACCTGACCACTTTACCTTTAGGAAAATACAATGCTACCTTCACATATAACGGAGACGCCAAATACAACTATCCTCAAACCGTAAAGAAATCATTTGAAGTTGACGGATTTGAAATAGTAATATATCCTGATGAAGAGGTATATGTGGGTCAGGAGGCATATGTCACAATTTCACTGCCTTCAAACGCAACCGGAAACCTGACAGTAACTGTGGACGGCAAGGATTATGCAAACGTTAAACTCAAAAACGGTTTTGCTAATGTTTCACTTAAAAACATAACTCTGGGAGGTCACAATTTAACTGCAGCCTACACAGGTGATGATTACTCAGTTGACCCTATAGTTATTGATGATAACGAATATGAGGTATCCATATTCGAGGATCACTCTTACAATATACCTTTAAACGGCACAGGATGGATTTCCGTAATTCTACCTGCTAACGCTAAAGGAAACATCACCCTAACATTCGATGGAGATAAAAAAACATCCGTCAATCTGACTGCAAGTGAAATACTCAACTACACAATAAGCAATATCAAAAAATTGGGTGAACATGTCTTCACATTACACTACACCGGTGATGATTACAATATCGATGAATATCTTTTAACCGAATATGATTTCATTGTAACACCTAATGAGATGGTTGTTCCTTATGCAGACGAAAAAAACACAGGAAATGAAATTGCACTCACTCTTCCCGAAGACGCAAAAGGTAACCTGACAGTTTACGTCCTGAATGGTACAACCGGTGAGTATGACGTATTTGCCAAAGTTGCCGTAAACGGATCCGATGCTAAAGCATCACTCGCCAACATGACTCCTGGAGTTTATGATGTAAAATTCGAATATAAGGATGAAAAATACGGAACATTCACAAAAGAATTTGAATACCGGGCTAAAAAACCTGTAAGTAAAATCGACATCAGTTTCACAGTCGACGGAACAACAGTCATGTTCGATTTCGAACTTGAAAAGGATGCAAACGGTACTTTAATCATCAAATTCGATGACAAATTCTACAGCAGAATCCTTGCAGGCGGTAAAGCCAATTTAACAGTTGAAAATTTAATCAATGGTAAGCAGTACGTTGTTGAAGTCAAATACTCCGGAAGCGAAAAATATCTGGGAAGTTCTGTAAACACTACAGTAACAATTCCAAAAGCACCGGCCAAAATCACCGCAAAAGACATGACTGTAACATATACAAGCAAAAACAAATACACAGTAACAGTATACGATGAAAACGGTGAACTTGCCAAAAATGCTAAGGTAATCATTCTCATTAACGGCAAGAAAGCGGCTACCCTTAAAACCGACGACAAGGGTGTTGCAACATACAAAATCACACAAAAACCTGGAACCTACAAGATAACCGCACAGGCACTCGGTGCCAGTGTAACCAAAAAACTGACAGTAAAACACGTGCTGAAACTCAAAAAGGTCAAAGTGAAAAAATCCGCCAAAAAACTGATAATCAAGGCTACCCTGGTTAAAGTGGACGGCAAATATATTAATGGTAAAAAAATCACTCTTAAATTCAAGGGCAAAAAATACAAAGTTAAAACCAACAAGAAAGGTGTGGCCAAATTTACCATTAAGAAAAAAGTGCTTAAAAAACTCAAAGTCGGTAAAAAGGTTACCTACCAGGCAACTTACCTTAAAGACACTGTAAAATACACAGTTAAAGTTAAAAAATAGAGGGATTATTATTTTATCCCTTTTTTTATTTTTTCAGTGTGGGTGCAATCTTAACTTAAACTTCTTTTTTATAGTCTATTACTTAATTTTTTTACCATTTTGTAATATTATTCTTGGGCTGTTATTCTCTTGTGAGAATAAGGTTTACCAAG
>CACZNW010000012.1 GCA_902782595.1 uncultured Methanobrevibacter sp.
ATCACCGGACAGAACGTAACATTGAGAAACATCAACTTCAATAACGGTTTCGCCGACAAAGGTGGAGCAGTATACTCCTTATCAGATATAACCATTGAAAACTGTACCTTCAACAACAATAAGGCATTAGATGGTGGTGCACTTTACATAGCGAACGCTAAAATCATCGATTCCACATTCATCCAAAACATTGCTGCTGAACACGGAGGAGCTGCATATCTGATAAATGCAAATATCACAAACTCCACATTCACACAAAACAAAGCGGCGGATAATGGTGGAGCATTATACATCAAAAACAAAGGAGATATAAAAGATTCCAAATTCATTGAAAATGATGCAACAGTAGCTGGAGCAGCATACATCAATGGAGAATCAGATATAACCAATGTGACATTCACAGCAAACACTGCAGAAAAAGCAGGTGCATTATATCTTTTAGGCAATGGAAATATTGACCAATCCACATTCACTTCAAACAGCGCAGAAAGAGGATTAGCAATAATGAACGGAGCATTGCTGAACATCGCAAACACCAAATTCGAAGATGGAAACTATAACGATGAAATCATCTTAATCCTTGACGGAGATGTAGTACTAAACAACGTTTCTCCAATAGAATTAGACCCAATCTTCTGTGTAGACCTTTACATCGGAGGTAATGTTACTTATGTTGGCGATTATAATCAACAGGCAATTACATATGATATTGCTACAAGGGATGCAGTCGGTTATTTACATTATGTAGTGTTTGACATTACTGTAATGAATCAGGAAACCTTATTGAACCATGGAATCGTCACAATGAGCATTGGTGGTGCAAATTACACAGCTGAAGTTATTGGCGGCCACGCAATAATTCCTATGCCAATGATTGATGCTGGAAACTACACAATAACTTTTGCCTACAATGGTGGAGACAACTATCAAAAACCAATTGCCCAAAAGAATTTGACAATTAATAAAAGATATACTCGCGTTATTCCTGGTCAAGATCCAAATGCAGGATACATCGCTTCACTTTCCACCGACCCTGATGATGTACGTATCTGTGGAGAGGAATTGATATTCTGTATAGACAATAAGGTTAATGTGACAGCCAAAACCAATAATGATGGTGTAGCATTACTTGTAATTACTCCTTCACTAGTTAAACTAGTTGGAAGCGGTTACAAAGATGCTGTGGTTTACTTTAATGGAAATAAAAACTTATTTGGATCAAATGGTTATTTAAGCATATTTGTTTATGATAGTGGCATAAATCCACCTGGACCGGCTGACTCTATAAACAGTAATGGTGTGTATTCCACAGTCATCACCGATGATTTGGGAATGCCATTGGCAGGAGAAACTGTAGTGCTTATTGTAGGCGATAGTGTTATTGCCACCGCAGTAACTGATGCTAACGGTGTTGTAACATTCAATATCCCTGAAGACGTAATGAAACAACTTAAAAGCGGAAATGCAACTATTTCTCTCAGTTACAACAGTAACGGTTATCCTCACATTATTGATAAAAACGTTACAATAAAGCCTGATCCTCAAATTGTAGCTAATTCTGCAAGTTATGTGATTAACTACGGAGGAACATACTCAGTAACACTTAAAGATGCAAACGGTCAAGCTCTTGCAGGCAAACAGGTAACATTCATATTGAATGGCAAAATCCTTGGTTCAGCCGTTACAAACGCTAAAGGTGTTGCAAGCTTTAAGTTAACTGCAGCAATGTTGAAGGCCGCAAAAGCAGGTAGCAGAAACCTTGCAATCCAATTTAATGGTGATGCTACATACAGCTCAGCAGTTAAAACTGTTAAGTTAACCATTAAAAAGGAAAAAACAAAGATTGCTGCCAAAAAGAAAACTTTCAAAAGTGCTACTAAAACCAAGAAATACACTATTGCACTTAAAAACAGCAAAGGAAAAGCGGTGAAAAAAGCCAAAGTCTACCTCAAAGTTGGCAAAAAAACCTACAAGGCAAAAACCAACTCCAGAGGAAAAGCAACCTTCAAAATAACAAAACTGACCAAAAAAGGCAAATACACTGCAAAAATAACCTTCAAGACAAATGCCTACTTCTTGAAGGCTACCAAAAAAGTTAGAATAACTGTTAGATAAGTGAATTTCATTCACTTATTATTTTCTTTTTTTTAAGTTATTTTCATATTAATCAGTCTTAGATATTGAATAATGTTTATATTTTGTTAGAAACATATTGAATAAATAAGTAAAATATAATCGGTTTTAATATGACTTATGAGATACTATATGAAAATGAAGATCTTAAAAATCATATACATGACATTGTGTTCAATGAAGAGGATTACATTGACGCAGTTAGAAAAAACAATCGTTTCAAATATCATTATTTTCTATCTCCATTGAGGGCAGACCTGTTCCATTGGTATCCCTTTAAAAAGGAAGAAAGCATACTGGAGATAGGCGCTTCATATGGTCAGCTTACATCATTATTCGCAAAAAGGGTCAATCGGGTGGTTTCAATTGAAAATGACCAATCCCGATGCGACATAATTTCAAAGAGGGCTGAAGATGCAACAGTTCTTTTAAGAGAGTATGATGATTTGCAGATTGATGAGAAATTTGATTATATAATATTGTGCAACACATTCGAGTATGCAAAGTCATTCGTTGAATCCAAAAATCCTTATGTTGACTATTTGAATTATCTTAAGGGATTTCTTAAGGATGATGGAGTCATATTGATAGCTTTATCTAATCGTTTGGGGTTGAAATACTTTTCAGGATTTAAAGAGGAGCACACTGACCAATTCTTCAGGGGAATCGAAGGATTCGAGACTGAAGATATTGCCCAAACATTTTCAAAAACTGAATTGACTGATATCATCACTGATTCTGGATTTTCCAATTACAAGTTCTTTTACCCGTATCCTGACCATGAGTTCCCTCAGGTTATCCATACGGACAAGCTGGTTAATAAGATCCCATTCATGGGGTATACGGAAGTCTCCAATGACAGGATTCATGCCTTTGATGAGGGAACAGTAAATCTGACCCTATCCAAAGATAACCTGTCCCAATATTTCGCTAATTCCTTTCTGGTCGAATTAAGGCTTTCAGATGGTGATTTCCCGACTGATAATATCGATTATGTTAAGATACATTCCGATAAAGATCCTGAATGTCAGATATATACAACCATCTTTTCAGACG
>CACZNW010000013.1 GCA_902782595.1 uncultured Methanobrevibacter sp.
GTTATTTTCAAGAATGGTTAAATTATCCGGAGCATTGGCTTCAGTAATCATTGAAGAGTACAGTGTGGAAGAATTTTTAAACCGCATCTCCAATCCTTACTGGTTTCAGGCATTCTCATGTGTTTTAGGTTTTGACTGGCATTCATCCGGAACAACTACAACAACACTTGGTGCCCTAAAAGCTTCATTAACACCCGAAGAACATGGAATATATCTGACTGGAGGTAAAGGTGCCAAATCCCGGAAAACACCACAGGGAATAGAGCATGCGGGTGAAGTATTTAACCTGAAAACAAAAACAACCGAAAAACTGGTTGAAACAAGCAGGTTATCCGCCAAAATTGACAACTCCTGCATTCAGGACGGATATACATTATACCAGCATAACTTCTTCATAACAGAAAAGGGAGACTGGGCTGTTGTCCAGCAGGGCATGAATACCCAGAACAAGTACGCCCGACGCTACCACTGGCTCGGCAGTGATGTGGACAAACTACTTAATGACCCTCACAGCGGAATATCCTGTGATAAAAAAACTCCAAATACATTGAACATGTCTTCAAAGGACAGCAAAGAAGCTCAAAAGATAAGTGTTGACTTGATTAATGACAATCCAAACCATCTGAGACAGTACTTTAAAAGAAAGGATAATCAGATGCTTCTGGAGGATTTCAGTATGCCTGCTCACCATCCCGTGCTGGACATGGATATTTCAGACAAGGAATTCGAGGTGCTTACCAGAGCATGGGAAATCCAGCCTGAGAATTATGAGGAACTGATTCTGCTTAAGGGAATCGGTCCCAAAAAAATAAGGGCTCTTGCACTGATATCCGATCTGGTTTATGGACAGCCTGCAAGCTGGAAAGACCCTGTGAAATACAGTTTCACACATGGAGGAAAAGATGGTTTTCCATATCCTGTGGATAGGGAAGTGTATGACAATTCAATTCAGACCATGCGTGATGCCATTGATCAGGCACGTATAAAAAAAGATGAAAAATTAAAAGCCATCAAAAGACTGGACGAATTTATATCCTAGCGGTTTTCATTATGGATATTGACGTTTTTACCGTGGGCAGTTGGAATAACCTCAAGAACCGGATTTTCAAATTCCAGTTCAAACTCCTTACCGTCCATCAGCAGGTGCTGAAATACTGCAAGGGAGGACACTTCGGAATGGGGCTGTGTTGTTACTGAAACATTCCAGTCGGCTGCTTTATAGACTTTTCCCGGAACTTTGGAACCTCCAACAATAATCAGAATATCTGATCCGTCTTCTCTAACTTCCGGTGCGGTTTCATGAGCCTGTGTACCGTACATTGTAAGGTGGACTACTTTACCTCCGTCAGCTTTCCATCGGTTGATAACACCCATGTAACTTTCTGTGTATTCTATTTCAAAATTTCCGCCGAATCTTGAAGCGGTGTCCCTTACATTTTCCATTAAACGGTTATCACGTTCTCCAGCAAGGTATATTTTACTTGCTCCAAATGCACGGGCAGTTAAGCATACGTGAGTTGTGATACGAGTGTCTCTTTTTAATCTGTGGTCTAGCCTTAAAACATTAACGTTCATATTATCAATTAACTATTAATATGAATTTGTATATAAATTTGATGAGAAACGGCCACAACTAGTAAAAACAATCCATTGCAATTCCAAAAAAAATATCATCATCACCAAACCAAAATTAGAGAGTCTGTGGCCAATCTCATCAATGAATACATTGAACCTTCTAGTATATAAACTAATGCTTAAACAAACTTCAATATTGATTTCGACTTGTAAAATTTACTTAAAAGAAAAATAAAGCAACTGCCATAAACAATAATGAGAACAAACGTCCAACTTCATTGCTCATTCCTAAAACATCACCATTAGCAAAAACAAAGTTCCTCTTTGCAACAATTGCTATAAAAACTCCCGAAAGTATTGCACCGGCAATGCCCATAACACCAACAGATCCGGCAAACAGGCATGCAATAAATCCGATGATTAATGTTGAAACTAAATAATTGGAAAAATTTGTTTCATTAATAAAATAACTCCCTATTCCCGGTGTCAACGGCTTTGACAGCAGTGCAGTAGTTAAAAGTGAAGTTTTAGAAGCCATTTCACAAATTACGATACCCAGTATAAAATGATAATCGAGAATATTGTAAATGCCCGCAACTGTTAGGCTGGAAACTATAAATAAAGTGGCCACTCCCCCCGAACCAACTGAAGAATCTTTCATGACACGGATTTTCTTTTCAGGTTCGCCGTGAACCATTACTCCATCAGCCATATCCATAACACCGTCCAGATGATTATAACCTGTGATTATCATTAAAAATGCATAGACAATTGCGGCTGTGAAAAATGAATTCAGATGTAAAATTTCCAATGAGATATAACCGCATATTGCAGCCAGAATACCTACAAATACATGTAAAATCGGCCACATCCAAGTCAATTTAGTCATATACTCAATTGATGTGAAAACATTGAGTGGAAGTATAGTTGAGAATGTTAAAAGTCCCAAAAGTGATTTTACCGGAGAAAACTCCTCATCCTGAAAGTAACTGTCATCTTCCATAAATCATTCCTCCCTTATTTTAGACATGCAGCCTGCAATCAGGCCTGCGAAAACATCATCAAGCATCGGAGGCAACCCATATATGATTCCCGGCTTCAGTTCATCATATCTTTTAAAATTAAACATTGCTTTAGTTCCAGCTATCTGATTAGCAAGTAAAAATCCCAAAACATCATCAACATGAATACATCCAGAATCCCTTCTAATGTTAATTTCACGTATTCTATAACCGTTCAAATCCTGTTTTGTTCTCAGCGCTGCGACCAGAAGCACTATAACATTAATATCACTTAGAGATTTAAATAGTTGGGCTTTCATTTTTTCTGTGAGCTCTTCTGTTACATCAGTCTCATCCAAAAGCGCCATTCCGGCTTCGATTAAATCTCCAATCTGAATTCCCTCAGAGACAAGATAGTCAAGAATGCCGAACGTCAAATCAAGTTTTTCAAATGCATCCTCCAGACTGATTTCAATAGCCTCGGAAATCCTCATTTCCAACTCCTCAAAGTCAATGTCATCATATTCGGCATTGTTGATGTCTAAAGATCCCCCATCGGTTTCGGGAAGATTTCCCAGCACCGCTAAAAAGTCATTTGTATTTAAAATATTTTGAATATGAACCGGCAGACACATATTTGCCAGCGTTTTGGCTTTAACGGAAGCAACAAGCTTAAAAATTTTAAGCAAATCCCTCGGAGAGATTGCCTTATCAATATAAATCACATGACTTAGATTGACTCTGGCATCTATAAATCCCCTGGGAGAATTTACAACCTGGAGATTGTCTGTGAAATCTTCAACAATCAGGTCATTTTCCATGAATGTGAAAAGAGTTAAATCATCATAGGTATTTGTGAAATAATCCAGAGATTCTGTTGCCTGTGCAATATATGAACCCTGAAGTTGATTAAATGCTTCGGCCCTTTTAGCGGTTGTTTTGAATTCATCACTGGATATAACAATATTGACATTTTCAATGATGTCAATTCCGTCGCTTACAGTAAAATCGCTGAATGCCAAAAAATGATTCGGATTATTGATACAGATTCCATAATCCTTTTCGAGGATATTGA
>CACZNW010000014.1 GCA_902782595.1 uncultured Methanobrevibacter sp.
AATATAAAATTAACGCCACGATAATAAAAATAATAACCTTAGTAATACTAAATTAAAAATAAATATGAAAATTGTGGGTCGCACTCTTTTACTTATAAAAAATCAATGAGTTGATAAAAAGCGACCCGACGCCGAAGGTTAAAATAATAAATTTCATTAAAAAACGTCTGAAAACTGGCCATAGCAGTGAATTTACCACCAGAATGCAACAACTATTTGCCGAAGAAGCATGTCTGTTGTAATTATGGATTTAAGAGAGGAAATCAGACTATTTTAAAAGTCATTCTATCGGGATTTTTCGCTTGTTTTTTGTTTTAAGTGTAATTATTGTAATCTCGGGCTTGCAGTTGATGCGTATTCTGAATGAATTTGTACCCAATCCTTTACTGGTATATTGAATCATGTCGTTTACCTTATAAAGGCCAACAGGATATTTTGTTGAGTTCGGACCTCTGAAAGGTGTTGTTTCAAATTTCGGGATTATGAACTGCCCTCCGTGGGAGTGACCTGAAATCTGAAAGTCAATTTTCCCGGTCTGTGAAGATTCAAGGGCAAAATCCGGTTCATGTGCAAGAAGGATTGTCGGATAATTGCTGTTGAGTTTTTCCAGAACCTTGTCCAGATTATCGGCACAGACCGTGCAGGAATCAACCCCTGCCAGATTAATTCTGTCCTCACCCCTTGTAAGCTGCACCACGTCATTGCTTAAATCGGTTATGGCCGATTTTTTAAAGATGCCTCTGATTATATCCGCTCCCATCCAGTGGTCATGATTTCCCAGAACACCGAATTTACCGTCAGGTGACTCTAACCTTTTAAGGGATGCTTCCAGTGCCGTGTCATAGCCTTCAAGGACATATGAAACGTAATCTCCGGTAAGCACAAGCAGGTCATAGTTCAGGGTATTGATATAGTCAACAAGATCTTCAAGATACTCGGGATTAATCCACTGGCCCAAATGGATATCTGATATGTTTAAAATCCTGTAATTATGGAAATCCCAACCCAGATTGTCCAGTTCAATATTAACTTCAACAAGGTCAATGTTTTTTGGACTGAACTTCTTGTCCGGGAGTGAATATGTCATTGCATCCTGGATGCCCTGACGAATTTTCATCGCCTGCGGTTTTTCAATATCGTCATCTTTCATATATTATATAATTAATTTCTGAAACTATTTATAATTTTAAAGACAAATATTTGATGTGATTATTATGCTTCAAATTGCAGTTACTGGAAAACCGAATGTGGGCAAATCCTCATTTTTCAACTCAGCAACCGCTTCAAGCGTTGAAATGGCAAATTATCCATTTACAACCATCGATGCCAATAAGGCTGTTGCTCATGTAATAAAGGATTGTCCGTGTAAAGAATTAGGCGTTACCTGTAATCCTAGAAATTCAATATGTAAGGACGGAAAAAGACTGCTTCCGATAGAACTGATTGACGTTGCAGGACTTGTACCGGGAGCACACGAAGGAAAAGGACTGGGTAATAAATTTTTAGATGATTTAATGCAGGCAAAAGTGTTCATACATGTTGTTGATGCTTCAGGTTCAACCAACATTGAAGGAAACCCTGTTGATGCGGGAAGCCATGATCCTCTTGAGGACATTGAATTTCTCGAAGAGGAAATAGTAATGTGGATGTATGGTATACTTTCAAGAAACTGGGTCAGGCTTATAAGAAAGGTCGGTGCCGAACACCTTGACATTTCAAAGGTACTGTTCGACCAGCTGTCAGGAACAGGAATAGCCATAGAAGACATTATCGAGGCCAAAAGAAATATCGAACCGGATTATAATAAATGGGAAGAAAAAGACCTGATTGAACTTACCCGAAACATACTGCACATTGCAAAGCCGATGATGATTGTTGCAAACAAGGCCGATTTGCCGACATCCGCTGAAAACATTAAAAGAATCCGGGAAAAATATCCCAACGTAATCCCGGCTTCGGCGGAATCTGAAATTGCACTTGTAAAAGCGGCCCAGGCAGGTTTAATATCATACCTTCCGGGAGACGATCACTTTGAAATCCTTGAGGCTGACAAGCTCAATCAAAATCAGCTCAATGCCCTTGATTATATCCAGACCAATATCCTTGACGTTTATGGAAGCACAGGTATTCAGGATGCCTTAAACTACGGTATATTTGAACTGCTTGACAATATTGTTGTTTATCCGGTTCAGGACGAACACAAATACACAGACCAGAAAGGAAATGTTCTTCCCGATGGAATCCTTGTTAAAAAAGGTTCAAATCCGAAGGAACTGGCATATATGGTTCATTCAGATATCGGGGACAACTTCATGCATGCGGTTGATGCAAGGTCTCACATGAGAGTTGCAAGCGACTATGAACTCAAAGACGGAGATATTATCAGCATAATAACAAGGGGATAATCCTCTTCATTTATTTTTTTTAGATGGTCATGCCAAAATTAACTCGAAATATGAAATCGGATGAATTTAAGCAATACTATTTTCTAAAAGAGGAGCTTAAAGATTTCTGCAGACAGGAAGGTCTTAAAGTCACCGGAAACAAGGGAGATTTGGAAAAAAGGATAATCCATTACCTTGACACCGGTGAAAAATTAACCGAACCCGCAATAAAAAATCATCCGACACAAAAACCCTCCGAAATCACACTTGACTCTAAAATCGGTGAAAACTTCAAATGCAGTGAGGACAAAAGAAGGTTTTTTGTAAACGAAATAGGAGGAAATTTCAAGTTCAAAGTCAGATTTCAGAAATGGCTTAAATCAAATCCCGACATGACATATCGCGATGCCGTCAGGGCATATCATGAGATTCAAAATTCAAATGAAAAAACAGAAATTGAGGGGCAGTTTCAGTATAACCAATATATCAGGGATTTTTTCAACGACAATAAGGGAAGGACCCTGAATGATGCGGTCAAATGCTGGCAGTATAAGAAATCCCTTAAGGGTTCCAACTGCTATGAAAAAACGGATCTGGTGGTGTTATGAAAAAAGTTAAAATTACTGTAATGAGAAAAGTCAGGCACGATGATTTAATTGAAAAGTATGAAAATCCTCTCGAGCATGAGTGTGACGTTGAAGAGGGTCAGGTTTTCATTGCAAACGGCTGGGTTAAACCCGATGACTTCTGTGACAGCGCATGGGAGAGCCTGTCACCTTTCGTACTGGCTCTGTCACATGGCGGCGGGGATTTCTATGACGGATGGATGAAGGATAAAAACTCGGCGATGATATCCTGTAATGACGGGTTCAGACCGGTGAGTTTTCTTTTAGAAACATTAAATGAAGATGCGGATTAATTTCATCATATTTTCCTTTAGACAGTACTGTTTATAATATGTGATTTTTTCAACGATATTTATGGTTATTCAAAAAAGACTTCATGATTTTTTTAAAAGGGAAACGGTGTTTTCCATAGCACTGATTTTAGCCATCATTTCATGCTTTTTTGCAAAACCGAGCATGGATTATATCAACTGGGACACAATTATCCTGCTTTTTGCAATCATGTTTGTCGTTGAAATTTTAAGAAATCTGGCCGTTTTTGAAATACTTGTTCGCAGATTACTGGTTAAGGTTTCAGACACCCGACGGCTAGTTCTGTTTTTAGTTTTCACATGTTTTTTCACATCCATATTCATCACAAACGATGTTTCATTAATCATTTTTGTACCGTTTTCCATACTTGCACTTAAAAAAGTCAAAAGATCTGATCTGGCAGTTATAACAGTCTCACTGCAGACCATTGCCGCCAATATAGGATGTATGGTTCTTCCAATCGGAGCGCCCCACAATATTGTAATGTATACAATATCCCATATTCCATTTGAATCGTTTTTCCTCCTGCTTTTACCCTACATTGTCGTATCTGCAGTATTTTTAATGGCAGTATCCTTATTCATACCAAAGGATGATATTGTCCTGCCGGTAATGGAAAAAATTGGCATTGATAGGTCTGATTTTTTTAAAAGGGTTTTTCTGGGTATAGATTACTGGCTGCTTTTGACTTTCATCGCACTGTTCATTCTAATCGGGAATCTGGAAAATATTTCAGTTTTCAAGGCATTATTCAAACAGTGTATTGTCGGAAACGAGGTTTTATGGGGAATCATATCATCTCAAATCATTTCAAATGTTCCATCGGCAATGCTTCTAAGCGCTTTCACTACCAACTACTCAGATATAATTATTGGAATCAATATCGGAGGGCTTGGAACTCTTATTGCATCCATGGCAAATCTCATATCCTATAAAATTATTGTCCGAATGCACCCCGAATTCAAAATCAGATATCTGGTGGTATTCACAATCCTGAATGTGGTTCTGCTTGTGATTCTCTTTGGCGTCTGGCTGGCTATTCCACATTGAAGTTAATGTCATTTTTCTTTTGAAACGCATACCATGTACTGTTTTCAATTAGAAACTCCCGTGCCAGAAAAAGTATGTCCTCGTCTCTTTCCTCTTCATTGCTTGCAGTGATGGTTCTTCCAATCTTTTCATACAGTGCTTCCATTCTCTCATGGTCGGTAATTTTATTTGAAAGGGATAATTTCCCGTAATAATTGCTTGAAAATAGTGTAGCTACTGATGCGGTTCCAATTCCTATTTTTAAACATGATCTGATGGAATTTGCGGTTGATATATCATAGGGGTGGTATATGAGCATGTAAATTTCAAATATGAATGTGGCAATGTAGACTGCAATGGTACAGAACAGTATAACCTGTTCTATCTTGTCATTTCTCTTTTTTGTGGATTTTGTTCTTGAAATCGCATTGTGATGGTAATTCTTCTGATTTATAATCCAACAGTCAAGAATTGACTCCTTTTTTTCTGCATCGGGCAGTTTCAGTTCGGCAAATACATCCGAAATCAGAGGAACTCCGGTTTTAAGAAACCACGGCAGGAGGTCCACGGTGGAATCTTTAATTTTTGCTTTGTAAAGGTAATACTGGACTCTGAGTGCCTCTGCAAGCAGCCGGTATTCCAGATATTTTTCATAGCATTTCTCCTTTTCAATATTGGAGTAATAAATGTAGAGCAGTACAATCAGAAATATGCACACGATAATGAGCAGGTGCTGTTCGGCCTCATCATAAAGAAGAAATAAAAATGTGATAAGAGGTGCGATAACTGCTATTAATTTAAGGTGAAAATTGTGCTTTTGGGCATTTTTGATACTTAATACATCGGCGGCCACATAAAGCCCGTCAATCTCTTTTAATCCAGGATCGGTTATTTCATCTTCAATGTGATAAATATCGATGCCGAGAGTATCATAATTTTTCTTTTCTTCAAAAAATGTTTCTTTGTCAATCATGCCGAACACGGGTAATTTTTTCTTGTTTGTGTTTTTAAAGGATTATTCATCCGTTAAATCAGAAACTTTGTGTGCAATGAAAACGCAGCAGTCAACACAGGGGGATTTGTCTTCGCCGTTTTTGCTTATTTTATCACATCTAACGGTTCCGTATTCCGCTTTAAATGTGTTGAAAAGTTCCTTTGCATTTTCTTTAATTGTTGGTATATCATCGTTAAGAAGACCATTTGCCATTAATGCACCGGTAAGGGCACCGCATGTTCCTTCGTCAAATGTTCCACCCATTCCGCCGGCAAATCCGCAGGCTAATTTGCGCATGTCTTGCTGGGTTATTTGATAGTTGGCAGTTTCACAAAGTCCCATTAATGTGGACTCGGAACAGCTTAAAAAAGTTCGGTATTCTCTGATTTTTTCCTCAAGGGTTTTTTTGTCAAGCTTCATAATCAATCTCCCAATTAATATATTTCTATTAGAATATTATGGTTGTTTTATTATTAGTTTTTATTTGATTGTAAATAATTTATTGATTCTTTCTTTATCTTCAATTTCATGTTTAGATTTGAAATAGAATTGGACAAAGTAAATAAGATTTTCTGAAGGATCATAAATAAAAGTAATCCTGAAACCTGATTTCATACCTTTATTCATTTTTTCACAATAGAATGCTTTGGCAACAAAAGCAGGTAATGTTACACAATCATCCAGCCCTGCAATACGGAAATATTTATCGTTTCCCGTAGGCACTGTGTAATTGTTATATTTAATATCTACCATCAATGCTTTTTTAAAGTCCTCGAAATCCCCTTCAATTGACGGACATTTTCTGGCAAGTTTCCTTTTTTCTTTGAGGAACTTTTTGTGATAGTCAACATCAATCTGGGTCATATTCCCTCACCCGATATTTAGGGTCACGGTAAAATACGAATGAATATTTCATTAGTTCATAGTCTTCTGCAGCTCTCCAAGGCATGTCTCCATGAGAATATTCGCTAATTTGAGTTGCATTCATCGGACTTAATTTTTCTATGACATCATCAATGACTTCAAGTTCCTGTGAAGTGAAATCTACTTCAGGCTCTTTTAGGGAAGTGTATCTGTATTGTAATCTGTCTAGAAATAATGGTTTAGGATTTACAGATATTTTTTCTTCTTTTATTAATTCGTCTACTGCAATGTCAAAATGTGTAGGTGCTGGTCCGTGAGGTAGTCTTCTATAGATTTCATTGGTTAATGGTTTTTCGTATAGTTCAAAATAGTTGAAATCTGAAAAGTATAATAATTTGTAGATTACTGTTTTTCCAACATTTGAGTTTGATCCACATTTATGGATTATATAGTGCAGTAATTTTTTAAATTTTTCCTTGTTGAAATCATCCATTACAGACTCGAATGCCATACTTTAAATCCCTCCATATTATTTAATTCTAAAAGTCAGTCATTTATTTTTTATACAGAAGTTCCGATAACAAACTGCTGAAAAAATAATCTTCAACACTTATTAGATACTAATTAATATTAATCTCATCAATAATAAACATTTGCCAACTGCGACTCCGTGCAAAAACACAGTTATGATAACTGATTTGCAAAGCTCAATTACAACAAAGGATTAACTAATTCCCTGACTTTACCGTTAAAGATTTAGCAGTCCTATTTATAATACAATGATGCTTTATCCATAACCTTTATATATTCCAACTTCAATATTTGCAAGTGTCCTTAAATATGATTCTTTTGCATTGTTTTTCCATGCCGTGTAGCAGATCAATTTCATCCATGCCTAATTTTCTGTATGGTGATTTATGGGCGAACTGCGTTGAGTGGAACTTACGAAGCATGTGGGCTTTCAGCCGTGAAAAGCCTTCCACTTTGCCAAAATCTAATCTGTCATTTAGAAGCATAAAAATAATCCTCAGTAAACAGAATGCTCAAAGATTAATTAATAATATTAAAAATAAATCTAATATGAAAGAAGATTTCAAAGGTCAGTAAGTATCAGATAATTCGTATGCTACTAATTATATAAATCAAGAATTTCAAATAATTAGTTTAGGTGAAAAAAATATGCATCCAAGACCAAGTCCAATTGCAGCTACTCTTTATACATTAAGAGATATGAATGTTGATGTTATTGTTATGCACGGGCCTACAGGCTGCTGTTTTAGAACAGCCAGGCTTTTGGAAAGCGATGGAGTTCGTGTAGTAACAACCGGAATGTCTGAAAATGATTTTATACTGGGAGCTGGTGAAAAATTAGTTGACACATTAATAGAAGCCTATGACATGTTTCATCCGGAACTGATGGGTATTGCAGGTACCTGCGCAAGTATGATTATCGGCGAAGACCTAAAGGAGGCAATTGCAACTGCAGATTTGCCGTGCACTGTAATTCCCGTTGAATCCCATGGAGGGTCCGGTGAAGGAGACAATACCGTCGGGGCCATAATGGTGCTTGATGCGGCAGTGGAATGTGGAGTAATCCCTCGAAGTGAAGCCGACAGGCAAATTGAAATGCTTGAAAAGGCAACTGAAGTTGAAAAAACCCGTGGAATGGCTCAGGGCAAATATATTAAACCGAATTTCGGAGACTCAAAGGAAAATGTTGCAAAAATCGTCGTTAAAGCATTAAAAGACGGTAAAAAAGTCGCATTTGTACTGAATGTTAAAAAAGAAACTTCATATCTATTTTCCGATATTATAAATTTCGACTACTCTAAAATCAATCCCAACAATGGCCCTGTTTTTGTGGCGAATCTTGATGAAAATATAGGTCTTCCAAGAATCAGACAGCATGCGGTAAACATTAAAAGTCAGCTGGACATTCAACCTGATTTCATAACCGGAGGACTTGACGAATATCCAGTAACAGGGGATGTGGCAGCGGAATTTCTCAAAGACAAGGATTTGGATTTGATAGTTGTTTTCGGCGTTCCCCATGCATTTCCAATTGAGGAGTTTGACACAGAATCGGTTGCAGTAACCGACGGGCCAAGACTCGTCGAACCTTTAAAAGAGTTGGGCTACACTCATGTCGTTGCAGAGCTTGACGCACATTCAAAAACACTTGGAACGGATGAAATAGTATTTTCAGACTTTGGTGCAATGATCAGATCAGCTATAGGATGGTTGGAAAATGATAACCATAATTGATTATAAAAGCGGAAATTTAAAAAGCATTTCAAACGGATTTAAAAAGATAGGTGTTGACTATACCATAAGCGATGACAGGGAAATTATTGCCGACAGCGATTATCTGGTACTGCCGGGTGTCGGCGCATTTGGAAGTGCAATGAAAAATTTAAAACCCTTTGAAGATATCATTAAGGAGCATGTTGCAGATGACAAGCCATTTTTGGGAATATGTCTGGGACAGCAGGTGCTGATGGATGCAAGTGAAGAATCGCCGGGCATAAGCGGATTGAATCTGTTTGGGGGATGCGTTGAAAAATTACCTGCCGGCGTTAAAATACCTCACATAGGATGGAACAGGCTTGAAGTCAAAAACCCTTCACCTATTCTGGAAGGTATTGATGGAGAATACTTTTATTTTGTACATTCTTATCATGTAATTCCGGATGATGATGAAATCGTTGCGGGAGTTTGTGAATATGGAGGTGAAATTGCAGCTAGTCTGGCTTGCAACAACCTCTTTTCAACACAGTTTCACCCGGAAAAAAGCGGTAATGCAGGACTTAGGATTTTAAAAAATTTCACAGATTTGGAGATATAAACTATGGATATAGAAGGATTTGTAAGGGCTAGAATTGATGATTACTCATATGATGATTTGGCCGACATTTTAGCAGTACGTATAAGGGAATATAAAAATATTTCAGAGGAAAATTCACATGAAATGGCAAAAGCCGTAATCGATGAGGTTTCAACAACCCTGAAGCTACAGGAAAGTGATGATGAATTTTTAAAGGAAATCGTCAGCGTCAATAAGGCCGATGTGGGTATGGGTGAAATGGGAGTGGGTTCCCGAGGTGCAGGAGACTTTTTCGTTCACAGAAAAATCGCAGAGATTGTCGCATCAACAAACACGGCTTCACTTGTAAATCCCTCAGAACAGGATGACGGGGGAGTTGTGAAAGCGGATGTTTCAAATGATGAAGTATACATTACAACAGCAGTTGACGGAATACACTCAAGATTAAGTGAATATCCATTTTTAGGCGGATTTCACGTAACAAGAGCCACACTCAGGGATGTATGTGTAATGGGAGCAGACCCCGTTGCCATCTTAAGTGATGTTCACCTTGCAGATGATGGGGATGTTGCCAAAATATTTGACTTTACCGCAGGTGTGGCGGCGGTTTCAGAACTTGTCGACGTTCCGATTGTGGCCGGAAGCACATTGCGTGTTGGCGGAGACATGGTTTTGGGTGACAGGTTTGTTTCAGCTGTCGGAAGCGTCGGAGTTTCACCATATCCTCCAACCGCAAGAAAAGGAGCAACAGAAGGAGATGTGATTCTTCTGACCGAAGGTTCAGGAGGAGGAACAATAACAACTACCGCACTGTACAACGGATTTTTCGATGTGGTATGGGATACAATGAACGTCAACTTTGTCCAGGCATCCCACGCATTATTTGAATCAGACCTTGTCAAGGACGTTCATGCAATGACTGATGTTACAAACGGAGGTCTCAGAGGCGATGCCCATGAAATATCAAACACTACTGGCGTAGGCCTTGAGTTTTATGAAAAAGAAATTAGGGAAATGGTTGCTCCTAATGTATTGAACATGCTTGAAACATTAAACATTGACCCGTTGGGCGTGTCAACCGATTCATTAATGCTTATAGTGCCCCCTGAAATTGTTGGGGATGTTAAAAAAGCAGTTGGAAAGTATGGTGTTGCAATATCTGAAATCGGTGAAGTCAATAATTCCGGTGAACCTATTTTAATTAAACAGGACGGCAGTGATGAAAAACTTGTTCCGCTGTTCAGAGAAGCAGCTTATACAAAAATTAAAAAACTGGTTGGGGATACAACTCCAGAAGACTTTGAAGAAATGAAGGAAAAGGTTCAAAAAGCTTCAGATGCAGCTATTGCCAAAAAAGATAAAGTTATTGAATATGTTAGGGGAAATTAATATTCGAATGTGGATAATTATCCACATTTGAATCTAGTTTTTTCCCGTCTGTATCTTCCATACCGAAATGGTGATTTTCGTTTTCCTTGTTTTTCTCGTTCTTCTAGTTTTCTTTTTAAACGTCTTTCTATGCCTCTCATTTTATCTACCTTCTATGTATTATTGTTTTTAGGAAATTTTAATATAAATGCTTTTTTATTTTTTTTTCAATCATGAAATGGTTGTTAGTTTAATTGATAAAAAGCTCATATCAATCGTCATATTTTCTATTTAGAATTTTAAGGGATATTTTTAAATCGAATGGTTTAAAACATTTGAGTGGTATTATTGCAAGTTCCTCACAGAGTGTGACTTTGCACGGAATCGCACTTTCACACTTCATAATTTTTTATTAACTATCAAATCCAAACCATCAGATATGTTAGACAATAAAGGATCTTTTTATATATT
Organism: uncultured Methanobrevibacter sp.; assembly: GCA_902782595.1. Classification (GTDB taxonomy): domain Archaea; phylum Methanobacteriota; class Methanobacteria; order Methanobacteriales; family Methanobacteriaceae; genus Methanocatella. Next base: position 10,873 of record CACZNW010000014.1, read on the forward strand.
CGATGCGATTCTTGCAATATTTTTACTTCTAACCGTGTTTTTAGTTGTAAATGCGGCAATATCAATTCCGTCCGTTGATTATTCATATGAAAGTAAAGATATCAGAACCGCACAGGATGTAATGGAATTGTTAAGCGGAAAAATAGATTTCAATGACAAAACATTCATTGGAAAAGTCTCAGCCGTTCTTGAAGATGGTAAGAATTCAAAAGAATCGGTAAGGGAAGTTTCGGAAATTTCAAAAAACAAACTGAATTCCTATAATCTTAAAAATTATCAATTCACTGAGAACAATGTTTTAAAAGGCAAAGTACTGGCGGCTTCAGGAGATTATAACAAAGCAGGTAATGTTGATGTGGCAACAAGAACTTATGGTGATTATTCCTATACCTTATATGTATGGTAATTATTATATAGTATAAAAATCAAATAATTAATTGTTATCTTATTTTGTTTAGCCCTGGTGGTGTAGTTTGGATAACACATGGGACTGCGGATCCCATTCCCCGGGTTCAAAT
>CACZNW010000015.1 GCA_902782595.1 uncultured Methanobrevibacter sp.
GATTTTTCTCTAAGATGAATTGTTGTCCTTTATCCCATTGAGCTAATTTATAAGGTCCGGAACCGATTGGGTTTTGACCGTATGAGTTTTCATCATAATTAGCTTCAGGTACGATTCCAACATCAGTTAATTTGTTGATGAATGTTGAATCAGGTTTTTCAAGTGTGAATACTACTTTATTTCCATCAGCTTTTGCTTCTTTCATGGAACTTAAATCAGCTCCTTCACCTAATTCTTTTGCTTTGGTGTATGAGAATGCTACATCTTTAGCTGTTAATTTGGAACCGTCAGTGAAATTTACATCGTCACGAATTGTTACGGTGTATGTTTTTAGGTCACTTGAAATGTCATAGTCTGTAGCCAAATCATTTACAAAATTGTTGTCTTTATCTCTTTTAAGAATTGTACTTTGTATAAGTGGGTCTGTTCCGGAGTCATGGTATCCCCAACCGTGCATTGGGTCGAAACCAAATTCCGGTTCTTCACCGTGAGCGGCAACACATGTTACTAATTCATTAGCTGCATGTTGTGTGCCTCCTCCACCTAATGCAAACGCACATACAGCAATTATTGCAATAACTGCAATAACTGCACCAATAATATATTTAGTTTCCATTTTTTATTCCTCATTAAAAAAATTATGTTTTGTTAAAATCGAAGTAATATCCACATTCAGTATTACTATTTTTTATTAAATTAAGATATAAGTAATACTTATTTTTATAATGATATTACAATTTTTACTTTTAAATTTTAAAGTATTTAAAAATTACTAAAATAACTGTGTTGTGTCTTAGGTATTATTCAAAGATTAATTTTATATCTGAATAGATTTTAATACTTATTTATGTCAAATGTTGATTCATCTATTGGTGTGGATATAATGCTTCAAAATCCTAAAAAAGCATTAATAACAATGTCGGTCCCATTGATTGTTTCATTGGTCATAACCAGTTTCTATAACTTAATCGATGCGGCATGGGTATCTGGATTGGGGGCGGATGCACTTGCAGGTGTTGGATTTTTCACGCCGATATTCATGATTTTAGTTGGTTTTGGAAATGGCATGGGTTCCGGTGCAGCATTTGCCATATCTAAATATCTCGGTGAAGAAAACAAACAGAAAGCAGACAATGCCTCTGTTCACTCGATTATCATAAATGTCTTAACTTCTTTAATAGTAACCGTGACATTAGTAATTTTTCTAAATCCCATTTTAAACATTATGGGAGCCGCTCAAACAATAGAATATGCTACAGATTACGGATTAGTCATTCTTGCCGGATCAGTTTTTATCATACTGTCTAATGCACTGTATGGCATCTTCAGGGGAGAAGGAGACACCACAAGACCGATGTATGCAATGATAATTTCTGCCGTTTTAAACATGATTTTGGATCCGATTTTTATCTATACTCTAAATTTGGGAGTTAAGGGGGCGGCTATTGCAACAGTCATTTCATCAATTTTTGTTATTTTAATATTGCTATATTGGTTTTATGTAAAAAGAGACACTTATTTGAGGCCGGATTTAAGTAATTTCAATTTCAAAAGAGATATCTCAAAAGACATCATCAAGGTTGGAATTCCGGCAAGCATCCAACTTTTAAACAATGCTTTTTTTGCAGCGGTATTCTCGGCGCTTCTGGCATATGTTGGCTCGACGGATTCTGTTGCGGTTTATTCGACGGGATGGAGAATAGTGACAATTGCAACAACACCTCTGCTTGCCATTGGAACTGCATTGATAAGTGTAATTGCCGCAAATTATGGTGCAAAAAAGTACAAAAATATTCAGATTGCCCATAGATATGCAATGAAGGTTTCAATAGTCATTGCATTTGTCGTGGCAATACTTATGAATGTATTTGCAGGAGATATTGCATCTATTTTTACCTCAACTGGAAGCAGTATGAGAATTGCCTCTGAACTCACGGGATTCTTATCCTGGATTGTAATCTATTATCCGACAATGGCTGTGGGTGTGGCTTCAACATATGTTTTTCAGGGGGTTGGCCGTGGAATAACTGCAATGTTTCAGACAATTATGCGTGAAACAGGATTTACAATATTTTTTGCAGTTTTACTTGGTGTTTTCTTAGGTTATGGTGTATGGGGAGCATGGATGGGTATTGTTTTGGGTGAAATAGTTTCAAATAATATCACGATGATCTGGGCGGATTATCTGATAAAAAAATTAATTAATA
>CACZNW010000016.1 GCA_902782595.1 uncultured Methanobrevibacter sp.
TTCTAATTCTATCTTTCATGAAAATCACCTTAAATAATAATCTAATTTTTATCAATTATAAATATTTTCAAATTAAGATCTTGGGGACTGTCAACAGGTATGTTGGTATTTTTTAAAAATTGCTCAAATATTTTTTTAGAACTTAATAACTAATATAATTATCCTAAACAATTAAAATTAGATTTAACATTAATTAAATATAAGTATTTAAATTTTATAAATGATAATTAGAATAATATTAATTATTTAAGCATATTTATACAATTAGAGTTATTTGGTGATGATTTAGAAAATTTTCAATTCAAAAAATTGTGATAAATTTCACAAAATCATGAAATGAAAATCTTCATTTATCGAGTCTAATCATCGAACAAACCTTTTAGATTTTTCTTTTTTCTTTTTTTCTCTTTGATTTTTTATCAATCCATTACCTCGATGATAAATTTGATTAATTAAACCTTTTAGAGTACGATATTTTCTTTTTTGTCCTTTAGGCATAGTGGCTCTGAAATATCCTTCCGTTTTATTGTTTGTATCGTCCAATTTACCTTTATATGGTTTTTCTAAGTAACATATGTAGGATTTATAGTATGGAAGAAAATTTTCTTCAAGGTATTCACTAATGAATTTAGGAAAATTTACCATATTTGTTTTAATTAGTTGAATATATGATTCTGCTTTATCAAAACTTTCTTCTTTGAATATATAATATATTAACTGTAAAGCATGTCGTATCTCTATTTTAAACTGTTTTAATTCTTCATCCACTTTATCTTTAATGAATTTTTCAGACTTGTCTCCATAAATATTTTTTAACTTTCGAGTAATTTTTCGTTTGCGTTCTCGGATTTCAGTGCGGACTAGTTCGTTTAAGTTCTTTTTAAAGTGAAATGTACAGTATTGGTGTCTTTTGAACTTTAATCTTTGCATTACGCTATCATAACCTGATTTGGTGTCAGTTACAATTGCAATTCTGTCTTTAGGATCAATATATTTGTTTATGAATTTGTGTACATCTTCGTTTGAGTCTTCTTCTGTGAATAATTCTGCAATTGGCATTATTTGGACTAAATCATAGATTGTGTGTCTGAATCTCCATTTTTTGTTTATTCTGACCCATTGTGCATCATATCCATAGTATCCACTTAAATTTCCAATGTTATAGTCGATTTCATTGCCTTCAATAACTATCAATGCTTTTCTGATGGTTTCATGAGATATATCAATGCCATAGAAAATTTTGTAGTAGTGTGCAATGTCTCTAAGCGAACTCCAGTTTAACTCTTTGATTTGACAAGATTTATCTTTTAAACTATTTGAAATATTGGAATAAATGTCAAAATGTTCGTTAAAATTAGTTATGAATGTTTTACCACATCTTTTACATTGATATCGTTGCATTATTATATTGCCACAATAATGTTCAGAAATGATATTTTTTGAATATAAACACCATCGAGTCACTTTTCGAGAATTACAATTAGGACAAATAGGATTAATAGAACTTATTACTCCATTTTCATCAATATAATATTTAGTACGATATTTCTCTGCTATTTTAATTTCAGGATCTTTATAATCTCCAACATCAAATTTGGATTGGAATTCATTTGATTTTCTGAGATTTTTTCTTTTACTCTTTTTTCGTTTTCCATGATCAAAATCATCGAAACCGAAAAGTTTTTGTTGCACTTCCAACACAGTATTGATTGGAAAGGCTTTATTATTTTTTTCGAACAACTTGATTTAAATAAAGTCTTTTCTTCTATTTAAATCTATTTATCATTTTTTTACACAAATCTCAACTATAAACTTATTACAGATAAAAATAATAAAAATATCATATAGAAATTAACAAATAAAGAAAATTTTTCGCACCAATTATTAACAAGAATTGATAAAAATTAGACAAGTCAAATTAAAAATTATGGACATATATATAAACTTTTCCTTTTATTTTTTAGTTTAAAAAAATAAAATTTATTAAAACAAATTAAATTAAAAATTAAGCTTTAATGAATATATTTAGATTAAATGATTGATTTTAAACTTGTTATAATTAAAAAAAATGACTGTCACCAATTTTCAATTTTTCGGTTGTTTTACCAACATTCTTTTTGACAGTCCCTTCGGACCAGTCAAGATTTAATGCCTCATTGACCTCACACATATATTTATCGCTGTGAAGTTCGCCAAATACCTCATCACTAAAAGAATCATTCATCAGTCCCCTCCGGATATATGAAAGAATTAATTCATCGGTAGTAATCCGCAATTCTTCGGCCTTTTTTTCAACCATTACTTTAATCTTTTTATTTTTGATTTCATAGTGAAAATCCATAACATACCTCCTAAATACTAGAGATTACATTGAATTGTTCAATCTTGTTAAAATCACTGTCAAATGTAACGATATTTCTAACACCTATCTCCATCATCGTATGGATAATAGTACAATCACTGTAGTTGATTGAATTTCCAAAGTGTTTATTGACTTCTAATGCAGTTAAATAATCATATGCAGTTAATTTTATAATCTGATGATTGGATTTCAGAACATCATATATGTTTTCTGCAAGAATGTTAGTTTTAACTGATCTGTTTAATGTTTCAACAAGAACTGTCGTGTTTATCACAGTTTTTTCGTTTGAATCATCAATATACTCTTGTATTTTTAGTGAATCATTATGATGAACATCTCTACTACTCATCAATCCTTCAAAATAACTTGTATCTAGAAAAAACATCAAAAATTCCTCCAATTATTCATCAGGAAAAACATATATGTCAATTATAGAATCCATAGAACTTTTCTTGGGATGATTTTTTCGTTTTTTACTTGGTTCTTCATCAAGATTGAAAAGATCCAATAATTTTTTTTGAGACATTTTCGGCGGTTTGTAATAATCATCTCTATACAGCCCTCTCCTAATATATCTCTCTATTAATTCATCTACTGAGATGTTTAATCTATTTGAATTTTCTTTTAATTGTGATTCAATCATTTCATCACCAATTACTGTTTTTTTATCAGACATTTTTAACACCTCATGATTTAATACCAATATATCATCATTATCTTTTTGGAGGCTAATAATTATGAATATTCATACCAATCAGGGGGCAGATTATTTTTCATGTAAAAAAATACAGTTGAAATAATTCTAAAATTTCCGATAATTATCTAAATTAAATTATGATTTAATAGTATATAAACTTTATCCATTTATAAAAAAATTGATACAGTTTAATAAAAGCTTAAAACAATTTATTCATCATATTATAGTTTTATTTTTAAAAATAAAGCAAAAAAAGTTGCTGTTCAAATGTAAAGTAAATATATATTGTATCAGAGTCATATATAATACCAGATAACATTTAGGAGAGTCCTGAATTGAACCGGCCGCCGATAACTTCCAAACTCACAAAAGCTCTGAAAATACTTAAAAACAACGTGAAACAAATAATTCAAATGAAAATGGCTCAGAAATTATTTTCAATCATCATGACGGCTGAGAAAATAAGCAAATATCCTGCAGATGCAAAAAACTCCGTTACCTGACAGGATTTACCCTAAACAGTGATAAACAAAAAAACAGAGATTATCACTGCACTTTACACTATATTGATGACGATTTGATATCTTCGAAGGATTTCAGCGAAGAAATCAAGTCCGAAATAATTGAATTCAAATATGAGGTGATATAAATGGATGGCTCAAAGAGAGTGGAGGATTTTATTGGTGAAGCGGAAGTGTTTTACCTTGCAACAGTTGACAAAGACAGACCTAAAAACAGGCCGTTGGGTTTTCACCTGCTTAAAGACGGCAGAATCTATTTTGGAGTAGGTGACTTTAAGGAAGTCTACAGGCAGATGAGAGAAAATCCCAATGTGGAAATCGTTGCAGTTGTAGGAACGGATTTCCTCAGGTACTACGGAAAGGCAGTGTTTGAAAGCGATCCGGGTTTTGGTGAAAGCATTGTTGCCGGAAATGAGTTTTTGCAGGGAATATACAATGATGAAACCGGTTATAAACTGGCTATTTTCCATCTTGAAGAAGCAACTGCTGAAATCCGAGACATTACCGGGAAAATCAATGAGGAATACAAATTTTAGGGTTTAACCGCTTTCCGGTTAAACCTTAAATATTGAAATGTGAAAAATTATACTCCCAAGTCAGGTTAAACTCAGTTACAGAAAACTTGGAAGTGTCTGAAATGTCTTTTTGATGAGTTGTCAAAAATATGACATCACCATATCCAGGAAATGCCATAAAGCAGACATTACCATTATAATCTGCACCAGTACTGCTTTGTCATGGCCTCAGGAGAATGCATCAGGGCGAATAAAAAGACATCAGGTAAACACCACCACTAAAATCGCTAAATATTACCATTAAAGCCATATATGTTAAAATTTTGTAAAAACAGCACTTGATTAATCAAAAAAAAAACCTCCTGAAATCACCCGACCGGTGAAAAAATTCAGGACTCATGGATATTGATTTTTAAGCCAGATTAAAATGGAGAAGAGTTATCCTAAAAAACTGCTAAATTAAAAGAGTTTATATGTAAGAATAAAGACTTACAA
>CACZNW010000017.1 GCA_902782595.1 uncultured Methanobrevibacter sp.
TAAATTCCAATCACTCCTGTTATGATTCCTCCGACGATAGTGTTCCATTCTGAAATGAAACCTCCGACCAATGACAATACAAGGCTAAATAAAGTAACGAGAATAACAAATACAATAACTTTGAAAATACCTACCCTTTTAATATCGGCTATCGCCTCGTTGATTGCCAAAGCATAGAATAAATCTTCAGTTTTTGCCAGTCTGCATTCCGCCATCATTAATGCCAAAGCAAATACTATTGAAACAATTGCCATAATCACTATAACAAGCCAGTGCTGGAAAATTATAGCTAAAATTGCCCCGATGATAATTGGAATAATTAAATAAACAACACTCACTACAAAAAATTTCACACCGTTAATGAATTGTCTAATAAAATCCAAATCCGGTGCAGCATCTCTTCTTTCAATACCATATTGAATAATATCCAGTTCATAACCGGAAATCACAAATACAAGGAAAATTGAAACAATAAATCCTATTATCCCTGATCCTATTATTGCAAAAAGGTTATTGGCTGCAGCCCCAGCGGCAATTGCTGCCAAAGTACCTGCTGCAACGATTCCCAAAATAATGCCTAAAACGACATATACCAATAATGCCCTAATGTTTTTAAACGGATACATTAAAGATTCACCCAATATTTCATTTAAATCCATTTTTTCATTCACCTAATCAGTTTTTTAAAAAAAAACTCTAATGTTGAGTCATGTTTAATTTATTATGCTAATACTATTAAAACATTTTGTGAAATCATGAAAAAAGTATTTAATTCATAAAAACAATAGTTTATATGTAAAATATTTTTGGAGATAAAATTAAATGGCCAAAACTAGAGTCGAATGGATAGACCTTGTGCGTGCAATTGCAATATTGACTGTTTTATATATTCATGCAACCGACGGGATTTATATCATCTCTTCCGATGCTATACTGAACTATACAATATATTCAAGGATATTTAATTTTGCATCATTATTTATTGGGCGTATAGGTGTTCCATTCTTTTTAATGATTACAGGTTATCTCTTATTGGATAGAGTTTATGACGACGGACGGGTTCGTAAATTCTGGGCAAAAAATTGTAAAGGACTTGTTATTGTTACAATAATATGGACAGTAATCTATGCAGTCAGTCTGCAGTTTGTTACACTCAGCAGCAACCAGGTTAACCTCACTGAAGCAGGAAACCTGTTTTTCAGCCACATGTGGTATATGCCGATGATTATTGGAATGTATCTTTCAATGCCTTTTGCAGCAAGTGCACTTAAGCCTTACAATCCAAAGACAATCAGAAATGCTACAATGGTGTTTTCACTTCTGGCATTCGCACTGCCGTTCATAACCGTATTATGTGACATAAACGGCATTGAAAATGTGACCATCCAGTATAGTCTAGGATTCAGTGGCGGAGTTTATGGAATCTACATAATTCTCGGATATCTTGTTAAAAAAGACCTGTTCAAGAAATATTCTTCATACCTTCTCGGGATATTAACCATTATATCATTCCTAATATGTGTCCTGTTCCAGTACTATGCATATATCAAGGGATATAACTTCTTTTTATGGTATGAATTCCCGTTCATCCTGCTTGGATCATTTACATTATTTGAATTATGTTCCAGGATTGAACATGTCAGGGCTTTCCCGTTTGTAACATTCCTGTCAAAATATTCCTTTGCAGTATTTTTAATACACAACCTGTTTAGAATACCACTTCTTCCAGTTGTCGTTCAACTTCCAGTTCCAGAACCTATAAAAGCTATAACTCTTTGGATTTTACTTATAATATTCAGCTACCTTGCAGCAGTGATTATTTATAGAATCCCGAGATTCGGAAAATACATATTGTACATGAGATAATTCAATTAGTTATCTCTTTTTTTATTTCTTTAAATGCCTTTCTTGCCTCAGGAATTGGAAAGAGAGGATAAATATGAAACATTCCATTACCTTTAATGAATTTCACATCAACACCGTCATTTCTGAGATTGTCAACATATTTTTCAATGTCAGAGCAAAATATTTCATTGGTTCCGGCAAAAATAACCGACTTTGGAAGACCTGAATTATCCCCGAAAAGAGGGCTTACGCGGCAGTCATCAGTGGCCAATTTGCCTGCCCAGGATTTTCCTATTTCTTTTAAACCTATTTCTCCTAAAATCGGATCATTTTCACTGTCATACTTGCCACTCATTGAAATGTCGACCCATGGGGAAAATGTTACTGTCAAATCGGGCTGACGAAGACCTATAATCTTCAGATACTGGCAAAACGAATGGACAAAACCTCCTCCCGCCGAATCTCCCATAAGTATCAAATTATTTCTTGCTGTTAATTTTTCATATAAACCTGTCATCACATCAAACGTTTCCATTGCACTGTGCTGAGGTGCAAGAGGATAAACCGGAGCAAGCACATAAGCATTGAGCTTACGTGACATTAAACGGCAGTATAAAAGATGTTGATAGTTGATTTCATTAATGTAGGCTCCACCATGAACAAAAAGAATTGTGTTTTCAGCGTTTTCATCTCCAAAGGTGAAAACTTGCATTCCATTAAAATCCCTGCTTTTAAAAATGCCCTTAACAGGTTTTTGAGGAGGTTTATTAACTAGAAAATCATCAATTTTTTCTTTTGAATCCATATAATCAGGTTTGGTAAACCTTAAGATTGCCCCTTCGATTTTTGCCAACACAGATATTCTATCCGACATTACTATTTACTCCCATTTTTAAATATTTTTATACAATAAATTATTTAAAATTTAAATAATAAATTATTCATCAAGGGATAATTATGAATATAGAAAAAAATCATGATGGAAAAGAACTGACATTAATAGTTGAAGGAAATATTGACACAAACACCTCAGAAGTATTAGCCGATGAAATTAATGCAGAAATTGGCAAATTTGACTCATTGATTATTGATTTTTCAAGTGTCGAATACATTTCAAGTGCAGGACTGCGAGTATTAATTTCAACTAAAAAAAAATTAAAAAAAGATCAAATCCCCTTTGTCATTAAAAACGTTAACGATGCAGTTAATGAAATATTTAAAATGTCCGGATTTGACAGATTACTTGATATAAAATGAATTCAATACAGTTAAACGTGGATATTCGGGAAATATATAAATTAAATCAGTTCATCAATCAGTTAATTCAAAAAGAAGACTTGAACGTGACATTAATCACTGAAGAGATTTTCGTGAATATCGTAAACTATTCAAAAACAGATTACATTAAAGTCACCGGCGAGTACAGCGATTCGATACTGACAATTGAATTTATCGACAATGGAATTGAATTTAATCCTCTGCTTAAAGAAGATTATGATTTTCCAGACACGATTGAAGATGCAGAAATTGGAGGTCTGGGAATTTATTTAACAAAAAATTTAGCTGACGAACTGGATTACCATTACGTGAATGGTGAAAATCATTTGAAAATTATTAAAAAAGTGTGAGCGATGAAAACAAAATTGAAACAAATCCTGATCCCGTTTTTTCTAACTATACTATTCAATATTGCCGATTCCTATTTGGAAGTTCTCTGGGATTTCGGAGTATTTGCCCCCCAAATAGGAATTCTTTATGTTGCAGGACTTCTTTTTGGACCATACGGCGCTTTTGGAGCGACACTTGCAAACATACTTGTTAATCTGTATTCGGGTTTTAGCCCGTTGGAGACATTGCCTTCGGCAGTAGTGTGTTTTGGAGTCTCATGTCTTGCATACAAATTATGGTACTGCCCAGTTGACGGTTATAAACTTACGAAACCCACACTTGACAATATTTATCATCTTCAGTTATTCCTGGCAAGCGTTTTGATTTGCGGATTCATATTTTCAGCATCCCACGGAATCATATTTGAAATATTCTTCAATATGGATGTGGGTAAAAAACTTGCAGTCGAATATTTCATGAATTTTATCAATATTGCATTCATCTTTGGAATAATAAACATCTGGATTTTCAAAAAAGCCGATTTCATCAAAACTCCCGAAATTTCCAAAAAAACTGCAAATAAAAAATTATATAAACTGCTACTGGCAGGTTTAATTTTAACCGGAGTCTTAACCATAATATCCTTTGAATTGAATTTTAACAAATACATGATGGTTATAGAATTCCTGCTGATTATAGTCATTTTATATGCATATCTGACAAAACCCATTGAGAAGGAAGTTGTTGAAAACAACACCAAGTCAATACTTGAAAGGATTATAACAATATTTCTCATAACGACGCTGATTATTGCGGTTTGCGGAATAACCATGTCATTTTTAGGATATTCCAACGCATTTATAAATATTAAAAATCTTGAGGAATACCTGCCGATAATGCCCCTTCTCATCTTAAGTGACATAATAATCATTTTATTTTTCATTCCAGGATTCAGTGTTTTGAGATATGTTGAAAGAAGAGTGATGAAACCTCTGGCATCATTTTCCGAAATTGAAAATTTCATACATGAAAATGAAAAGATTGAAGCCGAAGGACTTGTTGAAATCTATTCGAAATACATAAACAATCAGGATGAAATCGGAAAGCTTGCAAGAAGCTATACCGACTTAATCAGACACAACAACAATTATATTGAAAATATCCGTGAAATTGAGGGTGAAAAGAAACGTATTGAAGCCGAACTTGATATTGCAACCAGAATCCAGGCATCAAACCTGCCCAAACATGCAATTGAAACCGGTGAGTATCTCGTGGACGGATATTCAAAGCCCGCAAAGGAGGTTGGAGGAGATTTCTTTGATTACTATCAGCTGGATGATGATACTCTGGCCATCATTATTGGAGACGCTTCAGGAAAAGGTATCCCTGCAGCACTGCTTGCAACAATTACTCAAGTTATGATAAAGCAGATTTTAAAGCATGATGAAAATCCTTCAGAAGTGCTTCACCTGCTGAATAATCAGCTGTGCGAGAACAACTCCGAAACATTGTTTATTACATTGTGGCTTGGAATCTATAACAAGAATACCAAAAAGATCATATTTTCAAATGCAGGACACAATCCCCCAATTGTAAAGGAAAATGGAGAATTTAAATATATGAAAATCAATACTGGAATTGTTTTGGGAATTATGGAAGATTTTGATTTTATAAACGAAGAAATGACTCTTTCAGAAGAGATAATATTATATACTGACGGAATTACCGATGCGAACGATACCAATGAGGAAATGTATGGTGAAGAAAGACTCCTGGACTTTTTCAATAATTTCAAAAAAGACACAGACCCTCTTGAACCTTTATTAAAGGATATAAAGACATTCACCCAGGGTGCAGAGCAGTTTGATGACATGACCCTATTATATCTCAAAGACAAAACATGATTAAAGTAGCATATATGGACGTTAGCAATTTGGATTTGTCCGAATCCTATGAACTGCTGCCTGAAAGCAGAAAACGCAAGGTTGACAATTTCAGGTTTGATAGGGACAAAAAGTTAAGTGCCGGAGCATATCTTATTTTAGATAAAATGCTTGAAGAGGAAAACATCACCAAACCCATATTCAAAACACACAAATACGGCAAGGCATACATCTCAAACTACAAAAACATTTATTTCAATTTAAGTCATTCAAGTAAAATCGTTGCATGCGCAATATCAGATAGGGAAGTTGGAATAGATGTTGAATTAATTGACCCTGCAATTGATTTAAACATAGCCAGACACTATTTCTTCAACAGCGAATATGAAAATATCATAAAATCAAAAAATCCGGCAGACGAATTTTTTAATTATTGGGTTTTAAAGGAAAGCTACATGAAATTCACCGGACTTGGCTTTAACTTAAATCTTAACAGCTTTGAAATAATCATAAACGATGAAATCAGACTTAAAAATGATAAAAACCATCTGAAATTTAGCCTGTTTGACATTAAAAATTACAAACTGGCCGTGTGCTCAAAATATGATGTTAAAGACATACATTCATACTGATTGATTATTTTTATAAACAATGAAAAATTAATATAAAGATATGGAAACTTTTATTTTATTCATTTTGGGATTTATAATATCACTGTTAGCCTATCTGATTCTATTCGGAATCGGAAACTTTATCTACAAACGGCTGAAAAATTACAACAGCAGACTGTTGAATCCCACCGAATACATTCCAGAAGAAGAGTTTCATACATTAAGACAGGTTTTTTACCTGATAATGATGGTTTTATTCTTCCTATTTATTTTATATGATTTCCTTCTGCAGGGAGCAGACATTAAAGGGGTCTGCCTATTGGAGATAATCGTGATAATATATGTTGCATCAAATCTGGAGTACGATTCATGGAAAACAAAACTGCTGTTTTTCCTTATGATTCCATACGGGTCTGTTTCATATTTCCTATTCGGCGCAAACAACATCATTGAGATTCTGGATGTGCTTAATCTTATAGCATATGTTTATTTAATGAAAATCTATTACAATAAATTCAAAAACTATACTGAAACAAACGGTTTGGGAATAGCCATTATTCTATTGTTCTCAATTGTATTTATCAGTTTTCTCAACACAAGCATCGTGGAAAACACCGGACCTCTGAATGCACTGGTCATGGTTTCAAATGCATTTACAAGTAACGGATATGCAGTTCTCGGCAAATCAAGTCTGGGAAAAATAAACAGTATTTTTTTAGTTTGGGGAGGATACATACTTTCCGGAGTGGGTACCGCAACACTGACGGCAGCAATCCTTACAAAACATTTCAACAAAAAATTCGATGCCTTGGAAGAGCTGATTAAAAACAACAATAAAGAAGAATGATTATATTTTTTAATTATTAATTCAAATATCCCAAATCCCCTTTAATTCATTTTTAAGAACAACAATAAAATATTGCAAATAATAAATTAATCGCCCTTTTTAAAGTATAATCAGTTAAAATAACTTCAATATTAATTCCTCATCGGCTGACAGCTCATTTCAAGGATCCCCTATCATATTTTTAAAGGCAAATCACCGATTACATTGGCTTTTGAAGTAATTTCAACAGTATCTTCCAGGCGAACTCCAAATTCACCTTCAAGATATATTCCAGGTTCCACAGTTATAACCATGCCCTTTTCAATGACAGTTTCATCCTTTGGAGAAAATCCCGGAGTCTCATGAATGTCAAGACCAAGACTGTGACCGGTTGAGTGGATGAATTTATCGCCATAGCCATAACCCGAAATGATATCCCTTGCCACCCTGTCAACTTCACAGCATTTCATTCCTGGCCTGATAGCCTTTATCGCCTTGTCGTGTGCTTCAGCAACGATGTCGCTGATTTCATGCTGGCGTTCCGTGTAAACCATAGTGCGAGTATTGTCAGAGCAGTATCCATTATAGAGTGCCCCCCAGTCAATCAATACAGGATGAGACAATTTTTTATCCGTCGGCACCGCATGGGGAAGGCTTGAACTGGCACCCCCGGTAACAATAGTATCAAATGATTCACCGGATGCTCCGTTTTCAATCATCAAGCGAAGCAAGTCAAATGCAACTTCCTTTTCAGAACCTGTATTGTTTGCAATATCCAAATCAAGAAATGATTTTTGAGCAATTTCTGTAGCTTTTGTTATTTTTTTAATCTCATCTGCAGTTTTAATCATTCTCTGTTTGTCAACATATGTTTTTGAATCGATTTTGAAATCATCCCTGAATTTGGCATATGTACTATAAGGGAGTGTAGGTTCAATTGCAAGATTTCTAATACCTTCTTTTTTCATCTCCCCAATCATAACTTCAAAAGATTCATATTGCCTGACTTCAATGGATGAATCATTATTTGCCAATTCCATATCCATTCCTGAAGCGTAAATAACCGGTTCATCCTTTATTATGCAAAAGGCAAAACTGGTAGGTTTGTAACCGGAGAGATATTTAATGTTTGTAAATTGTGTTAAAAGATAAGCCTCCAGGTTATCTTTTTTTAAATCGCTTATGATATTGTCAATATGCACGTTCATATTTAAATATTTTGAAAAAACTTTTATATATAAAATTAGATATTTTAACATTATGATTAAGTTTACAAGTAGTGAAGTAAGAGATTTGATAATTGCATTTTTCGTTATTTCCCTCAGTTTTGCAATTGCAAATGTCGGAAGAGACCCGAACGCAATATTAAACCTCCTTCCATTCGTTATGGTTGGTGTTGGAACCGGTTTTATCCTGCACGAGCTTGGACATAAATTCGTGTCAATAAAATACGGTTACTGGGCTGAATTTAAATTATGGCCACAGGGATTAATATTTGCACTTATCACATCATTTTTCGGTTTTGTATTTGCGGCACCCGGTGCGGTTTATACCTATGCAAACTATATTACTGATGAAATCAACGGTAAAATCTCCGTTGCCGGACCCGTTGTCAATATTGTTCTTGCATTAATATTTTTAGCAGCTGCAACCGGAATATACCCAACCGCCTTGGCTTCAGAAACCAATATTACAATATTTATCATATGTTCCGCTGGTTACTCAATCAACAGCTTTTTAGCTCTATTTAACCTGTTGCCGATTGGAAATCTTGACGGTGCCAAGGTACTGAACTGGAATTTTGGAATATGGATTGTTACAATTGCGGTAGCCGGAATATTAACTGCATCATACATGACAGTCGGTGTTGAAAATATAATCAGATTAATTTTAGGAATGTAACATGGAAGATGAATTAACATACTTTGAAGGAACACACAGAGTGATTGCTCCTCAAAAAACCATTGAAATAAACAAGGACAAGTTAAAGACAGCGGGAATCACACGTATTGCAGATATTACCGACCTTGACAGAGTTGGTCTTCCAATCTACACCGCCATCCGTCCGACTGCCGAAGAAGGTGCAGTCAGCGTTTATGGCGGAAAGGGAATCACAAAAGACCATGCCAAAGCTTCGGCAATGATGGAAGGTTTTGAGCGCTATTCAGCCGAAAGACAGGAGAAGGATGAAGCAGTAATTGCAGATTTGAGAGAAATCGGAGATTTTGGAAACTATATTAACCCGGAATCCTTAAACCTGCCAAAAGACTTTAAAAAGGAAAAACTCGAATCCATGAAACTGGAATGGAGTCCCGTAAAAGATCTGATTTCCGATGAAAGTTATTATATTCCAACAAATGCCATTTATCATCCTTATACTCACGGAAATAATTGTGAAAGCCTGTTTAAATCCAATACCAACGGTCTTGCTTCAGGAAATATTCTTGAGGAGGCCATACTGCACGGAATATTTGAGGTGATTGAACGGGATGCATGGAGCATCTTTGAGCTGACCCATAAAAACTATGCCCAAATCGATTCGGACAGTATCAAAAGCAGTACTGTAATCAATACAATTGACAAGTTTGAGTCGGAAGGCATCAGAATTAAACTGATGGATTTTACAGCTGACATCAGTGTTCCCACCATTGCAGCATCAGCTGATGATACCGTAACTAAAGATGCCGGACTTTTAACATTAGGTATGGGAACTCATCTTGACCCAGAAGTTGCAATACTTAGAGCTTTGACTGAAGTGGCACAAAGCAGGGCAACACAAATCAATGGTGCCCGTGAAGATACCGTCAGGGCAGATTTTGCCCGTGAAGCAGGTTATGAACGGATGAAAAGAATCAACAAATATTACTTTAGAGATGAAAAGGAAAAAATAGACATTTCAGACATTGAGAATAAGTCAACAACATCGATTGCGAAGGACTTGGAAATTGTTAAAGATGAATTAATCTCCAATGACCTTGATAAAATTTTATACTATGATTTAACCCGTCCGGAGCTTGATGTTAATGTTGTCCGCATCATTATTCCTGAAATGGAACTTTATGCCCTTGACCCTTCAAGAGCAGGTTACAGATTTTTAAAAGTATGATTGATATGGTTAAAATTATTGTATATACCGGACTGTCCATTTCATTTGACGAAGCAAAAAATATTTTGGATTCAGATGAAAACCGAGAAGTAATCTATAAAAGACCTATTCAAAGAGGCGATATGGGCTCTGCGATTAAACAACAACCGGATATTATTGCAATCATTGACGGAGTGTTTCATCAAAACTCCGCAGTAGGACATAAGGAAATTCTTAATGCAATCAGACAGGGCATCAGGGTTTACGGCGCTTCAAGTATGGGTGCTTTAAGGGCATCTGAACTTGACAGTCTTGGAATGACCGGTGTGGGTTATGTATACACACAATATGCCACCGGTGAAGTTGACAGTGACGACTATGTTGCGGTAATGCTTGACAGTGAAAGTCTTGAGCCATTGTCCGAACCCCTGATTAACATGAAATATGTTTTTTCAAATGCCGTTGATGAAAATATAATTACCGAATCCGAAAGCTGTGAACTACTCACAATTGCCAGAAAAACATACTATCCTCAAAGAAACTATGCCAATACATTAAACGAATCCCATTTGGATGATAATAAAAAAACAGAACTGATTGACTTTATCCGAACATCATCCGATATCAAAAAGGAAGATGCAAAGGAGTTATTAACTTTAATTAAAAATCATATATAGCAGAATTATTTAAATTGAAAACCATAACATGTCAAAGTAAAATAAAGTAACACTTAATAAAAATAACAGTACCATCACAAACATTGCCTTAAATTAACAGGAAGATGAAAATAATAGAATAGAAAATGAAAGTTATTTTTTCCTCATTTCCATATACTTTTCAAAAACAATGTCCGGAGTCTGTATGCTTTGATCAAAACTAGTTGAAAACTCTTTGGGCTCAAAATCGCTTTCCACTTTTCTAATTCCTTTAAGAGGAATTAAACTCCCATCAATCTTAAATCCAATTCCATCTGCAGCAACACATTTCAAATCAATTTCAATCTCTGAAGCCTTCTCCAGAACCTCATTTGCCTTAACATCATATTTTAAATGAAGAACCCTATGAGGCATGATTTCATTGACTGTCCTTTTGATAACTGAATCGAGAAGTTCAAGGAATTTCAAAGCGGGAGGCATATTATTAGCCCACCAGTAAGTAAGAACTGAATTCAGGACAATCTCATGTTCGGAAAAATCATCATACAACCTTGCACGAACACGGATTACACTTTCTTCTACCTTAACTACCAATACTGGACTAACAGCCATCTTATCCCAATTAATCAACTAATGCTTTAATTAAATCGCTTGCTCTAACAAGACCTACTAAATCACCTTCAACACCGATGACCGGAATCTGTTCGATGTTTAAGGCTTTCATTTTTTTAGCACAGTCTGAAACTTTAGTTTTGGAATTAGCAACTTCCACATTGCCAACAGCAACATCACCAACAACCTTGTCAGTGAATTTTAAGCTGTTTTTCTCAATGTATAATACTGAAGTGCTGTCCCATGACCATTTATCTCCTTCAGTTCCGACAGTGGAACTGTGTTCACTTCTCTCGGAGATAATTTCAATTTCTGAAATAAAATCAGTTTCTGTTAAGATACCTGACAATTTTGCATCATCATCCAAAGCCAGAACGGATTTTAATCCAAATTGATTCATGGTTTCAAAAGCAACATTTAAAGGAGCTTTTTCCCAGGTTGTCGGGACTGTAGTAATCATATAATTTTCAACAGCATCATTAATTTCAATTTTGGTTAATGCCTTTGACACCAAATCAAAAGAGGTAATTATACCCACCAATTCACCATCTTCATTTACTACAGGAACTCTTCTAACATTATTTTCCATCATTACACGGGCAGCATCAATTACATCATCGCCGGGATTGACGGTGATTAAATCTCTGCTCATCAACATTGCAATTTGTTCTTCATCAGGATTATTAATTAAATCAGAACGAGTTACTAGTCCTACTAAA
>CACZNW010000018.1 GCA_902782595.1 uncultured Methanobrevibacter sp.
ATATTATCGTGTAATTTATGCAAGTTAATCACCTAAAAATAATTTAAATTTTTAGCAATTACATAAATTATCCCGATTAATAAGCTTGGGAGGCTTAAATATGGGAAAAGGTGAAGAATTAACAACAACAAAATATTTAATTCATGCCCAGATTACAGCAAACGGCATTGTTGAAAAACCTGATGTCGTGGGAGCAGTCTTTGGGCAAACTGAAGGTTTACTTAGTAATGATTTAGACTTAAGAGAACTCCAAAGAACTGGAAGAATTGGAAGAATTCAAGTTAACATTCATTCCAACAGTGGAAGAGCAAAAGGCGAAATTGTAATTCCATCCAGTTTGGACAGAGTGGAAACCGCCATTCTCGCCGCATCACTTGAAACCATAAACCGTGTGGGACCATGTGAAGCAGAAATTCAAACTACAAAAGTCGAAGATGTAAGGGCAGTCAAAAGAGAGCAAGTCGTAAACCGTGCAAAAGAAATCTACAAAAACATGGTTGAAAGCGTTGGTCCCGCCAGCATGAAAATGATTGAAGAAGTAAGGGAAGCCATGAGAGTTCATGAAATCTCCGAATACGGCGAAGACCGCCTGCCTGCTGGTCCAAGCATACACACATCCGATGCGATTATCGTAGTTGAAGGACGCAGTGACGTGTTAAATCTACTTAAATACGGTATTAAAAATACTGTTGCAGTCGAAGGTGTCAGTGTACCACAATCCATTGGAGAATTAAGTAAAAAAAGAACAACTACCGCATTTGTAGATGGTGACAGAGGCGGAGAGCTGATTTTAAAAGAACTTCTGCAAATAGGAGAAATTGACTACATTACTCGTGCACCAAAAGGAAAAGAAGTTGAAGATCTGGAAAAAGACGAAGTTCTCATTGCATTAAGAGATAAAGTCCCAACAGCACAATTCCTTGCAAATCATAATATATTAAATAACAATCACTCCAAAAAAGAAAATAACAATAACCGACATCATAGAAGAAATCAAAGGTTCCGTCAGAATGAAAAACCACCTGTAAAAGAGCCTGAGATTGAAGATGATGAAGTCACTTTAATGAAAGACATGTTAAAGGAATTTGAAGGAACAGGCTGTGGAGCTATTCTTGATGAAGCATTAAATATGACTAAGGAAGTTGAAGTCGAAAATATTTACGAAGAAATTAAAAATATTGAAGGGACAGCCGACACAGTCATATTCGACGGAATCATCTCACAGAGATTAGTGGATGTGGCATCCGAAAAAGGAATTAAAAAACTGGTCGCATTTAAATCCATGAACATCGTCAAAAAACCACAGAATGTTAAATTAATTACTATAAACTAAACATAATCATACTAAACAATTAATAAAACTGGAAATTGGAGGTAAAAAATGAATATAAACATAGATAGTTACTGTAGTGCTAGGAAAAATGTATTTGAAAGAATACAGGATGCCGGCACAGCTACTAAAATACTGATGTCATTCATGATGGCATGTATAACCGGTATAATGGCACAGGTCATTATTCCGCTCCCATGGACTCCAGTTCCTATAACTGCACAGACATTTGCGGTATTATGTTCTGGTTTATTCTTAGGTAAAAAATACGGATGTTTAAGTCAGATTATCTATATCGTTTTAGGTATTGCATTCATTCCTTGGTTTGGAGGAATGACAGGAGGACTTGACATTTTCTTAGGTTCTACATTCGGATTCTTTATCGGTTTTATAATTGCATCCTACTTTGTAGGACTGATTACTGAAAGATATGTTAAAGCACGAAATTTTACAAGAATGACTATAACAATTGGAATTGCAAACTTTGCACTGATCTATATTCCGGGTCTTGCCGGTCTTGCATTATTCCTGGGTATTCAAGGTACCCCTATTGGAATTGTCAGCCTTTTAATGATGGGCCTTGTTCCATTTATTGCAGGAGACATTGTAAAAATATTAGGTGTTGCTTCAATATCCAAAGTATTTTTACCAAAAGACTAAAAAAGGTTTTTAATAACCTTTCTTTTTTTATTTTTTTTTGATTTAAATGAAACTTATTTTAAGAGGACATCACCTGTTATGTCTTAAAGGTTTTCAGGGCTACGGCTATAATGAAGATTTTGTTAAAAATATGACCGTCATCAACGATTTGAGAAAACAGACCGATACAATAATTGAAATTACAGATTCCTCTGATGATATTTGCGCATCATGTCCAAATCTGAAAAACAGTGAATGTGAAAATAAAACTCAAAATGAAAGAATCATCATGATGGACCGGCAAGTGTTAAAACGTTTGGGCTCAACTGAAGAATATAACTCAATAGAGTTATTCAAAAAGATTGATGAAATATTCGATACCAGAGAAAGTGTTTCCAAAATCTGCGGCAACTGCAAGTGGATTGAACAATGTCTGTTTTACCAGAAATTATCAAATAATCGATAGGTTTAAATACTACCTAAAAAAGACATATAACTGTTGTATACTACAACAAGCATAGTCCCGTAGGGTAGTGGTAATCCTTCTAGGCTTTGGACCCGGAGACGGCGGTTCGACTCCGCTCGGGACTACTTACAAACTTTTTTTACTGATATTTTATGGAAAAGCTATTGCTTATTGGAATTAATACAAGAAGTATGCTTAATAGTGCATTAAAACTGGATTATGAGATTTATTCTGCAAGTTATTTTTCAACTTCAGATATGCCGGCCGTCAAAAATCAGAAAATTATCCTTAAAGAAAAATACGGTGAAAGCAGCGGAATATTTGAAGATAATTTCAGCTCCAAATCAATACTTGAATTTTCAAAGGACTATATTGATGAAGTGGATTATATCATCCCCATATCCGGCGTTTCACCGGAGGATTTTAAAAAAAAGGATCTTAAAAAAATTTTGGGAAACAGGAATACTAAAAACATTGAAGATAAATTCAAGTTTTATAAAAAAATCAGGAATGAATTCTTAACTCCAAAGACTTTTTATGTAACTGATATAGATGAAGCTCATGAAATAGATGAAAATCATCCGGACACACAATTTATTTTAAAACCCCTTCAAGGAAGTGGAGGATATAACATAAATATATTAAATAATGATAACAATATTCAATTTACTGATAATGAATTCATCTTGCAGGAATATATCATAGGAATAAATCTGAGCACATCAGTTCTATCAAACAAAAATGAAGCAAAAACTATTGCAAACTCAAGACTTCTGACAAAAAACGATTATGGAAATTCCGACAGTTTCATATATATGGGAAACATAGTTCCTTTAACAGATAAATCAGTGATGGCCGATGTTAAAGATTTGAGAAAAATAACAAAAGATATGGAAGAGAACTCTGAAAATTTGATGCTTAAATTTAACCTAATCGGGTCAAACGGCGTTGATTATATCCTGAACGAAAAGGGATTATATGTAATTGAAGTTAATCCGAGAATACAGGGAACCTTTGAATGCATTGAAAAGGCATTTGAAATAAATATGCTTGAAGCCCATATCCGAGCATGCGAGGGCGAACTAATAAAAATCCCCGAAGCAAAAAGATACGCCTATAAAAAAATTATTTACTCCCCGACAAGAATGAAGTATACACCACTTGATTTAAACAATATCTATGACCTGCCTCACACAGGTACAATAACCGAAAAGGATGAACCTCTGCTTACGATAATTGACAGTGATGAAGATTTTGAAAAATTATATGAAAAAGTAGAATCAACTAACAAAACTGTTGATAAAGAATCTAGAAAAAACCAACTAAATGAAGAATAAATAGTATTACTCCAATTGTTATAACAAAAGTGGTTATAATCATTCCACGAGTCATCCACATAAAAATCTTAGCCATATTATCTGGATCCTTCATATACTGGTCAATTGGATTTCTTTTCATTTTTTAACACCTGATTAAAAAATACAATAAATATAAACATTTAAAAATAATAAAAAAAATAGAAGAAAATGAAAAAATTAAGAAAAATTTAAGCTTCCGCATTTTGAGCGGCTTCAGCCGCAGCAGCAGCCTTTTCATTTTTCTCAATAGTTGATCTAATCATTTTCAATCTAACGAAATTTTCCCTTTCCATTTCTTGGAGTCTCATATCAATATACTTTTCAGTATTTTGGAAT
>CACZNW010000019.1 GCA_902782595.1 uncultured Methanobrevibacter sp.
ATGTTCACTGAAATAATTATTCAAATTATAAATACCACCACCATAGACAGCAGTATTATTAATAAAATCACTATTTTGAACTAAAACATAATTTTTCTGATTATAAATAGTACCTAATTCTGCAGTATTGTTTTCAAAATAACCGCCACTAATATAAGCACAAGCCTGGTCAACGAATATTGCACTACCCTGTTCAGCATTATTATTAATAAAAATACAATCAATACAGGTACCTCCATCCTTTGTAAATCTCATGTATAATGCACCGCCTTTAGGTGCAGTATTGTTGATGAAAGTACAATTAGTAGTACATGCCGGAGTAAACAATGCACCACCAATAACACCTGCTCTGTTATTGGTGAATGTACAGTTGATTAATTGATTATAAGCGGAATAACTGGCTAATCCGCCACCAGCCCATTCGGCATAGTTGCCGGTGAAGGTACAATGTCTCATATATGCTACATTGTCACGGAAATATGCTGCTCCACCCTGATACATTCCGGTGTTGTTGATGAAATCACAGTGTTCAAGAGTACCCATAGCACCACAGGATAAAGCAGCACTAGGCCTATCAGTAAGAAGATTAGTGTTATTGATAAAAGTACAATAATAAACATCAATACTGTTACCTATTAACAATCCTGCTGCAGTTAAATCAGTATTTGCATTGGCTCTTACTACATTATTTTCAAACAGACAATGATCCACAACACTATATCTACCAGATATATAAGCACCTGCAGTACCGCTTGCAACATTACCATCAAATGTACAACCCGTGAGAGTAAGATACTCAATATTTGAATATAAACCTGAACCATACTCTTGAACTGCGGTTGCTGTATTTCTAATGAATTTACAGTCACTTACAGTACATCTTTCACCCTTAGTGAAAAATACTGTACCTCTACCTTTATTTGCATTGTTTCCACTGAAAGTACAACCGGCTAATGTAGTATATTTTGAATCAAATGCAATACAACTAGTTAACCCATCAGCTTTATTATTTATAAATAAACAGTTCTGTATTATATGAGAATCCCCCTTCACATACAATACTGCATTATTACCTGTTGAATGGCAATTTTGGAATGTGCATCTTAAAATAGTGTCCTGATTACTAGTAGAACCAATAAGCATTGTACCATCAAATGCCCTAGTAGTGTATCCGTTATCAAAGATAATGTCTTTTAATGTTACCTGGCCACTAACAATATCGAAAAATCTTGCTTGACCGTCACCGCTAATGATATGACTTAAACCGTTAATGCTGATACTTATAGTTCGGTTTATTGTAATACCATCTTTAAATGCAGCGTCTGTGGCCGGATTGTATTTATAGTCTTTTGTTAGTTTGATAATTCCAGTTGTTGATTCTGAAATTGTTTTATTCAGCTCACTGAATGTTCCAGGAGCATCTGTTAATATGTCATTAGTATCGGTACTACCAAGATTATCGTTCGTATCCTCAGCAGTTAATACCTGGTCATCCGTTCCAACATCGTCTAAAGGAGTGTTTAGAACTTCAGCGGTATTGTTATCATCGATATTGTCGCTTGCGCTTACGCATCCGATGCATAAGAGCATGACGAATAGTATCGAAAATAACATTACTTTTTTGTTCAGTTTCGATTTATTCATGAATATAAAACCTCTATTTTAAAGAATTTTTTTGTGAAAATTAGTTTATTTCATAAAAAAAAACGGTAGAGTGTTAACTCCGATTTTATCCTCCTTAAAAAATCCAATTCCTTTTAGGGATTAATCCTTTTTTGGGAATTTTCATACTTTTTTTATCATTGAATGTTTGAGTTAACATTTAAGCCATACCTTTTTTTCATCTAAAACTATTTTTCAAATACTGTCTATCGCAAGGTAATTGTTTTTTTTACTAGGACAGAAGTGAAATTCCGTCCTGAAATATTGAATTAAAGATTAGATATATCAATCTGATTTTATTAAAAAATCAAATTTAATTGAAATCTTTTATCGTCTATTACGATAGAACAGTTATATATTAGATTGCTTAATATATAATGTTTGCTATTTGTTTTATACAAACTCTATCAATAAAAACTAAAAAAATAAATACAATAATCAAAAAAAAATTAAAAAAAATGAATGAACTGTCCATTAATTTTAAAATTTACTAACAGATTATTAAAATAAATCTCCATCGCAGGTTAACTGAAAAAACACACCTCCGAGACTAAATAAAATATTAAACCCCTTCTGTCCATAATCCAAAAAATATCAAAATCAATGATAATTTCACCATATGATAATGATTAAATTCAAAAAATAGTCATTCACCCCCCCCCAAATTAAAAAAGAAGTAATTTTCGACCATGTGAACTATTAAAACATCGAAAAGAAAAAAAAAACATATAATACTTCTCAATCAAAAACAAAGCACACATTACAATATTTATTTTAAAATCCTTAAAATAATCAAAAATAATAAAATGATATTTAAAATTCAACTTTCATCACTGTTTGATATAACCGAAAAATGGATTACAATAAGTGCTTAAGAGATTTAAATTCAAATTATCAGCATACTTCAAAACACTACCTGGAAAATCGTTGAAGATATAGGGAGAGGACATATATCCCCAGTCAATGGAGCTCCTATTGTGAAATAATCTCCGCTGACATCACAGTGAACCGAATATTCAGGGTAAATTTGAAGAGATAAAAAAATACTGCAGTATTTTTTATGAACGAAACAGCAAAACAGATGGATTATGTCGAATCACGGTTAAAATTGAGGAAGTGAACAATAAAACAGCAGCCCGGCATACTGAAACCGTCAAAATTCACGGAAATTTTCACCTACTTTTTTAAGAAATATCATAACCCACAGAAAAATGAGTTGTACCATATCAGTAACGGATTATGACTATAGACGGAATATGATGATTATGAAGTGGAGAGAAAATATCAGTATTGAGTATACAACGAAATTATAATAACTGTTAAATTATGTTGAAAAGCAAAGACTACAGTGAAAGAAGTGAGAAATGCCTATATATTCGGATGCTTTGCCCTGTTTTTTCAAAAAAAGAGTTTGAAAAAGATGTAATTGAAGAGTTGACATGTCTGTTTGTAACATTGGAAAAGACCATCCATATCCATAAAATAGAGTTGCATTCGGCAATAAAATTTAGATACAGAGATGATTTGGTTAAAAAAATGAAGCTGATAACCGAAATCATTCAAAAATCAAGACATGATTGAATAAACGGATATGATGTGGAACAGAAAAGTTTAATTGAAGTTAAACAGGAAAAATACCCAAAAAGATAAAATAATTCAACATTACAATACCCGATTCAACAAAAGGAAACAATTATAAGATTTCATGATGAACTTAAAAAAAACATCACATTGCATCCTTAACGGATTTAAGAGTCAGTTTTTAAATCCATAACCCCCATTTCACCCCCACTAATTTGAATTCAAGAAAATGGTTACCACAAAAGAACACAATTCCCCCATAATATTTTAACAGGCAGGCGAAAGTATTTTTATTGAAAATATTAAACTGGTTTTTAGACCTCCGTGAATAATTTATCCTAAAATCACCTGAAGAAAATGACCTATATTGATAATTACATGTATATGCAACATACCATATATGACAAG
>CACZNW010000020.1 GCA_902782595.1 uncultured Methanobrevibacter sp.
GGAATACAAACGAATGCTCATTTCAACCATCACCATTGTTCATATTATAAAAAAATAGTATATAACAATATGAACAATACTATTTTACTTTTTAACATATATAAACTTTTAGTTTTTTAAAAGTTACTTTCAATTGCTTTGATGAGATTGTAAATAAATTCATTTGTCTCTACATTTATATTGTATTCTTTTGCCAGTTGAATAATCTTGCCATTCAATGAATCAATTTCAGTGGGTATTTTATTATTCAAATCTTGATATGTTGATGAATAGTGGTTATAGGTGTCGGGAACCAGTTTTGAGTAGAATATGTCCCTGTATTCATCAGGTGTTTTCCAGAGAGTCCTGTAAGGTGATGCATTTATCACCTCAAATATTTCATCAATGATGCTGTTCATTATTTCTAAAGTGTATGGATTTTCGGTTAGTTGGCCGTAAGTAAAATTTAAAATTGCTCCAAGTGCATTTAATGTGCAGTTGTAAAGCATTTTTGCCCATAAGTATTTATCCACTTCGTTTGTTGTTTCACACTTTATTCCGGATGAGGTAATCAGATCTGCAATTTCGCCAAGACATTCCGGATTCTCGTTTTGAAGAGACCCGAGAAGAATCGGTTCGGTGTAAACTGTAACTTCGCTGATGTGCCTTTCAGGTCTGGTAAAACCGGTTATTACTCGAGCACAGTAAACCTGCTTTTTTGTGAAATATTTAAGATACTCCTCATCATTTCCAAATCCGTTCTGGAAAATAATAATTTTTGTGTTGTCCTTTAAAATGTCTCTGTGATTTTTCAGCTTATCTGCAATGTCGGTATTTGCCGTGGTTTTTGAAGCGATGAATATGTAGTCGAAATAGTTTTTCGGTATATCGTCATAATCTTCATAAACCGGAACATTATTAATTTCATAATGTGTGAAAAGTCCGCATCTTTTAATTCCATTTTCTTTAATTGCTTCGGCAGTTTTTCCACGTGCATAAATACTGATGTCTGCTCCCTGTGATGCAACGGACGCTCCAAGACCTATTCCGACTCCGCCGGCACCGATGATTAAAATTTTCATGTAAATACATTTGTAGTTAATATGATATAAACATGATAATTCATTCAATTATTTAATAAAAAATATTATTAATAGTAATACTTTTAATTTTTTTTTTGAAAATTTATTGATTTATATAATTATTCTGTTAAATTTTTTAATTCGCTCCAAAACGGATATAACGGATTCTGGTTAATTTAAAAATAATATTTTATATATTATTACTAACAATATTAATGTGTACATATTAAAGTTAATTCTTGAATTGGCTTTTTAATTTAAAATATATATATTATTTTAATGAATGTATAGGAAAACGGTGTGATAATAAATGAATGACAATATGAAATTAGGTTTAGTGACTGCTATTTCTATCATACTCCTTTTTGTCTTATCATTATGGATCACTTCTCTGCCGGCAAACTCTGATAATGCTATCAGGTTTGGTATATTAACATTATTACCGCCTCTTGTTGCTATCGGATTGGCATTTATAACAAAAGAAACAGTTTTATCTTTATTTGTCGGTGTATTTGTTGGAGAATTCATGCTTAACGTAAATGACGTAAATATCATTACCACAGCAATCAATGCATTCCTTGCTTTAGGCGGACAGGTCATTGCCTGTATGGCCGACCCTTGGAATGCAGGTATTATTCTTCAATGTTTACTTATTGGAGGAGTTATCCAGTTAATTACAAAAATGGGTGGGGCAAAAGCTCTTGCAGATGCATTTGCTAAAAGAGCAGACACCCCTAGAAAAGCACAATTATTTACTTGGATTTTAGGATTATGTGTATTCTTCGATGATTATGCAAACTCTTTAATTGTCGGTCCTATTATGAGACCGGTAATGGACAAACTTAAAGTATCTAGAGAAAAACTGGCATTTGTGGTAGACGCAACTGCTGCTCCTGTAGCGGGTATTGCAATTATTTCAACCTGGATCGGGTTGGAAATCAGTTTAATTGCTGCCGGTTTCCAATCAGTCGGAGCAACCAATGTAACCGGATTCGGAATATTCCTACAGACTATTCCTTACAGATTCTATAATATCTTCATTTTAATATTCATTGTAATATCTGCATTGACATTATATGAATTTGGGCCAATGAAAAAAGCCGAACAGGCTGCACGTAAAAGAAAAGACGGTGAGACTGTTGCTGTTCCCGAAGCACCTGGTTTTGATGAAGTCAAACCTGTTGAAGGAATTAAATTATCAGTATGGAATGCAATCATACCGATTTTAACTTTAATTGTCGGTGCACTTGTTGCATTTTACTGGAGCGGATACACCGGAATTTTAGGTGGAGAAGATCAGGCTCTCATTACTTTAATGAAAACTTCTCCATTATCATTCAACGGTATATTTGAAGCACTTGCCGCTTCTGATGCATCCGTTGCATTGTTCCAGGCAGCACTTCTCGCATCAATCGTTGCAATTGTAATGGCTGTTGGTCAGCACATCCTGACAATTGAAGATGCAATCTCCGAGTGGATTGGAGGAATGAAAACAATTGTTATTACCGGAGTAATTCTTCTTCTCGCATGGTCATTAGGAGGAGTAATCGGTGAAGTCGGTACTGCTGATTATCTTGTCGGAGTTTTAAGCGGAACTATTCCCGCATGGATTGTTCCTGCATTAATCTTCATTTTAGGAGCATTAATATCTTTTGCAACCGGTACCGCTTACGGTACAATGAGTATCCTAATGCCTCTGGCTATTCCTTTAGGATGGGCAGTAAGTAGCGGTGACATGAACTTTACTATTGTCTGTACAAGTGGAGTACTGACAGGGGCTATTTTCGGAGACCATTGTTCTCCAATTTCAGATACAACAATTCTTTCATCTATGGGTACCAGCTGTAACCATATAGATCACGTTCAAACACAAATTTATTATGCAATCTTTGTAGCATGTGTAGCTATATTTGTCGGATACATCCCGGCAGGTTTGGGAGTTCCATGGTACATTTCCCTTGTTGTAGGTGTTGTGGTAATGTTTGTTGGTCTCAGATTAATAGGTGAAAAAGTAGACTTTGATGAAGTTGAGGAATCGTCCTCTTAAAACTTCATTATATTTTTTTTAATAATATTGGCTGCAAATATGCTGATAAGTGCAGAACCTGCACAAAAACTGTTTTTTAGGATAAAAATTTCCGCTGTTTACCTGATTTCTAACATAATAGAATGTGTCAATAGCGTCATCTATTTCTTTTGAATGGAGGAATTTACGTTTATTGTCCTCATCACAAACGTCAAGCAGCCTTAAACGTCCGTTTTTGGTAAAGTATATTCCCACACTTGAAACCGTGCGCCGGCAAACGTTTTCAACAAGAAGTTTATAGTAGCATAACTCCAGACGATATTTTGAAAATGAACTGGAATTTCCGGTTTTATAGTCAATTACGGTCAAATCTCCATGTTCATCTTCAAGGATTATATCACATATCCCCGAAAAACGGTGTGTTTCATCATGAAGATACTCTTCCTGACTGAATAATTTATAGTTATTGTCAATGAAAATTTCTTTAAAAAATGATGATAAGTTGTCGATATGGTCATAGATTGTTTCATAGGTAAGGTTAAGTTCATCAGCAATTATAAGGAGTTCTTTTTCAATATTGACGTCATCAAGTTCATCACCGTATTCTTCAGAGAACTTTTCGGCAATTGAGTGAACATCTGAGCCAAGCACCATATACCTGTTGGGTTCAACTTCTATTTCATCGATATATTGAAATTTAAATTCCAGCGGACATTTAAGATAAGTATTTATTTTTGATTTTGACAGTTTCATAGTAAACACTACCTAATAATGTATTTGAAGCCTTTTGTAGACTTGATGACATTGTTTTCTTTTTTTATTTTTTCAGTTTTATCTTTA
Organism: uncultured Methanobrevibacter sp.; assembly: GCA_902782595.1. Lineage (GTDB taxonomy): Archaea > Methanobacteriota > Methanobacteria > Methanobacteriales > Methanobacteriaceae > Methanocatella. The sequence continues at coordinate 3,928 of CACZNW010000020.1, forward strand.
AGTTTCCTGTTTTCTTTTTTTAACTTAGCGATTTGCATTTTTTTATCATATAATTTAACACGTAATTCAAACTCTTCACTGGTATGTGACTGAAGGGCACTGCTGTAAATATGTTTGTATCGTTTTGCTAAATTATTTTTAAAATAATCATCCTTCTGCCATTTTTTTCCAAATTTCAAATATCTGCTTTTCATTTCCATAAACAGTTCAGGTTTATATTCGTCCGGCGCATTTTCAAATATTGAATAGATATTGTGAAAAATTCTATAATACAGTTCCCTTTTATATTGAATGTATCCGTATGCACCGGTTAAATCAAGCAGCAGGTCTGTAATGTCAATTGTATCAAGGGATCTGATAGTAAATTTATTTGACAGTGAATCGTCACGTATGCGACGGTTATACAGGAATTTATCATAAAAATATATCCTTTCGGCTTTAAACAGTGCCTGTGTGAAAAAAACATTGTCTTCATATAACAATCCTTCCGGAAATCTCAAATCCAGAATAAATTCTCTTTTAAAAAAGTTTCCGGGAGAATTCACTGCAAGTTTTAAAGCAATGTCTTTTACATCACTGTAGTTGAACACTCTGTCTTCAACTCTCTTTTTTAAGTACGGCATGGTATAATAGTCATTGTTTGCTGTTTCTTTTGTAGTTTCATTAAAGTTATTCAGTTTAAACATGGCAAAATCAAGATTATATTTTTCGGATATTTTATATAACTCTTCAAGGGCAGTTAATTCCAAATAATCATCCCCGTCCATAAAATAGACATATTCTCCTTTTGCCAGAGTTATTCCTTTGTTTCTGGTGGCTCCAAGCCCCTGATTTTTTTGACTGATGATTTGAATACGGCTGTCATTTTCACTGAATTCATTTAAAATATTCTGGGAATCGTCAGTTGATCCATCGTTAATGCAGATTATTTCAATATCCCTGAGACTTTGATTTGTTATATGATTCAGACATTCCCTCAAATAATTCTCAACATTGTAAACGGGTATTATAACTGATACTTTAACCATGGTCCTAACCTCTGAGTTTTCTGAATTTGTTCATTAACTTCCATGACCGGGAGTTTGTAATTTCATCGTTGAATGATTTTTCCCGCTCATATTCCTCTTTTAATCTTTCATTTTCACTGACCAGCCCATCATATTCTGCCTGTTTTGAGTCATGCTGAGCTTTAAAATAACCGATTTTATATTCGCTTAACGTATTATATTCCAGATTCAGCTCTGTTTTTGCCTTTTGGTAATATTCCTCACTGTTTTCACTCAGAATCTTATTTGAAATATTGAATCTTCTGAATCTATCATATTCCTTTTTGTAGTTTTTAAAATAATTCATATCTTCATCAAAAACATCACAAACAATATCATAAACTTCCTCATCGGCATTGTCGGTTAAATAAATTATCAGGTTATGCATATATTTATCGGATGTTTTCACCAGATTCCCATCATTTAAAATGTCAATGCATTGTCTGTACTGGAGGATATAATTGTATTTTTTGGTGTAGGTGTCCGGTTTGCCAGAGGCTGCCGGTACCATATGCCCGTAAAAATCAACGTTCACGGCATAAATTCTCTCGATTTTTGACAAAACCTCGGATAGAAATATTGTATCTTCTCCCTGCGGCAAATTCTGAAATCTGATGTCTTTGATTAAATCTGCTTTAAATAGGCTTTTACAAAAATAAAACGGAATTCCATAGTCATCCGGCATTATTTCACAGTTATTTTCAAAATAACGTAAATTACCTTTTTCATAATCATAACATGGAATAATTTTGCGTTTCTGAGATAGAAATTTAAGATTTCCGGAAATCATTTCACTGCCATAATCTTTTCCCGCATTATACATCATTTCCAGTGATTTGCTGTCAATATAGATATCATCGGCATCTAAAAATCCGATATATTCTCCCCGAGCAATGTCCACTCCATTATTTTTGGAAATTGCTGAACCTTTATTTGTCTGACTGATAATAACTAATCGATCATCATTTTTTTCATATTCCTCAAGGATTTTCAGTGAACTGTCAGTTGACCCGTCATTTACACAGATTATTTCAATGTCATTTAATGTTTGAGTGCAAATGCTGTCCAGACATTCATTTAAGTATTTTTCAGCATTATAAATAGGAATTATGACAGATATTTTAACCATTTCAACACCTTAACAATAAATTATTTAATATTTAAACTATATATTATTAATTACATATTTTTTAGGAGATTGTTAAAAATGAAAGTAATAGCACTTCAAGCAAGTCCCCGTGTAGGCGGAAACTGTGATGTATTAATGGATGAAATGATTAAGGGTATTGAAGAAAACGGTGGAGAAGTTGTAAAGTACTATCTGGAAAAATGTGATATTGCTCCATGTAAAGCATGCATGTACTGTGCTGAAAACCCTGAATGCGTTAGAGCAGATGACGGAAATAAAATTATCGATGACCTGGTTGCTGCAGACGGAGTAATCTTTTCAACCCCAATTTATTACGGTCAAATGTCAGCACAGGGAAAACTCATCATTGACAGGTTCTATGCAATCGGTCAAAACCCTGATAAAAGTTTATCCGGAAAAGCCGCACTGATATTCACTGAAAATCAGCCTGAAGGAACCTATGCAGAATACATTGAACTTACCAAATTCTCACCATTCACATTTATGGGCTATGAGGTACTTGGTCATGTAGATGCTGGCAGTGCCGGTCCTGCAGGTATTGTAGCAACCGAACAGGAAGATAAATTAAAAGAAGCTTATGAATTAGGTTTGAAATTTTAAACCTAATTAACACCTTTTTGTCAACTACGCAGTTACATTTAATATTTTTATCTTAATAGTGAAAGAATACATTGACCTCTTTAAGTTTGGAGATGAATTTCAAAAAAAAGTGCATCGAGAATACTTTTCAAATGCTTTCTGATGCACTATAAATAAAAAAATAAATAAATTAATAAATGAGAATGAGTAATCAAACTTTTTTCAACAATAAACAAGTCAAAAAAAGTTAAATAATCGAATATTGTCTGAACCTTCGGAACGAGGGGGATAGCACGGTAATCCTATACTCACAGGAGTATACAGCCCGTGAAGTAAGAATCCTCAACTTCTACAAAGTTGAGGTGGTTCAATGAAATGGGAGAGCATATGAAAAAGAAAATATTTTTAACATTTACATTAATCATAGCAGTGTTTTTAATGGTAAGCGCCGTCAGTGCCGAGGGAATATTTGACTGGTTCAATGGTGACGGATCAAATGCAGACAATAATGATAAAACATTCATTGTCGGATTCAGTGATTTTCCTCCGTTCGGATATAAAGACGACAACAATGAATATATAGGTTTTGACATAGACCTTGCAAGGGAAGTTGCAAAAAGAAACAACTGGACATTTAAAGCACAACCAATAATAGAATGGCAAACCAAAGAAGTGGAACTCAATTCCAATGTTATTGACTGTATATGGAGTGAATTCACCATTGACGGACGGGAAAATGATTATTCATGGTCAGAACCTTACTTTAACAATTCACAGGTTGTAGTTGTAAAAACTGATTCAGGAATCAATTCATTAGATGATTTGAAAGGGAAAATAGTTGAAGTTCAAAGTACAAGCAGTGCTTTAAATGCAATTGAAAATAATAAAACATTAAAGGATTCCATTGGACAAATTAATGAAATCAGTGATTACAATACTGCATTTATGAATCTTCAGTCAGGAGTATGCGATGCGGTAGTTGTGGATATAGGTTCAGCAGACTATCAAATCAAAGAAACCTACTCTGATGATACCTTCAAGATACTTGATGATGTTTTAGCATATGAAAAATACGGTGTTGCATTCAAAAAGGGTAATGATGAGTTGAAAAATCAGGTTCAGAAAACTCTCGATGAGATGTATAAAGACGGAACCGTTGAAAAAATAGCTCAAAACTACAGTGATTATGGAATTCCCGAAGGGGTAATCTATCCATAACTATTTTTTTAAAAAGTGAAAACAGTTAAATTAATAGAAAAATAATATTTAAATATAAAATTATATAAGTGTTGTTTTATGGGTTTGGGTTCTTTATTTAAAAGAGGAAAAAAGCAAGAAAAACAAGAAGTAACCGATGACTGTCATATTGATATCAATGCTGAAAACTGTGACGGCTGTGAGAAATGTTCAATTGCATGTCCAAATAATGTTTTAATCCTTGTCGATGGACTTTCAAGTGTACGCGATGCACAGGTCTGTAAAAGCTGTAAGGTATGTATGGCAATTTGTCCAAAGGACTGTATAACTGTAAATTAATAGTAAGTATGATGCAGTTTGACAATTAAAAGTAAACATTTCAAATTCAAAAGAATATTTGTTTATTTATCTCGTTTTATCCTATTTTCTAGTTTGGTTCAGATAAATTGCCAATCCTAAAATGGAAGTTGCACTGTTTATTATATGAAGGTTATTTTTGCATATTATCTTAAACGATATTATAGTCCTACGAATACAAAAGCAGATATGGATATGAAAAATAAGATTGCCAAAACTGGAATTGGTTATATTCAAAACAAGCAATGATTATCGGCAGCAACTGCACCAAGAGACCAAAAATGATTCCATTGATACAATAATATGAGCCACTCTATAATCAGTGCAAATTTCGGTATAACAATTCTAATGTTCTGGAATGTCAACAGTGAGAGGGAATAACCTGAAAATCAGGTAATCTTTTCACGAATTGTATCGATAAAGCTTCTCTCCTCAAGTTTTATTATCCTTGTAATTTTGTCTGATCTGTTAATTGTTACAATATCGCCGCTGAATACTTCCAGAGGTTTGCCGTCGTATAATACATAGGCTGTGGTATTGTTCCTTAATTCTGTAATTTTTATTTCAATTTTAGTGTCTTTTGAAAGAATGATGCTTCTGTTAATCACGGTATGAGGGGCAATTGGTGTTAATGTCAATATCTCTGAAGTGGGATCTGCAATCGGCCCTCCGCATGAGAGGTTATAAGCAGTTGTGCCTGTTGGAGTGCATATTAATATGCCGTCTGCAGTGTATGAGTTAATGAATTTTTCATCGATTACTGCATCAAATCTCACAACACCAAACATATTTTTGGATATTGCTATTTCATTTAACGATGCGGGAATTTTTATAATTTCACCGTCGGGTTTTCGGATTTCTCCTTCTATCATCATCCGGTTTTCAATATGGTAATGTCCGTTTAAAATGTCGGATAATGCTTTTGTGAGATTGTCTGGATGAACTTCTGTTAGATATCCAAGTGTACCTGTGTTTATTCCAATTATCGGTTTGCCTGTTAAACTTGCAGTTTTTAAAAAGGTTCCGTCCCCTCCTATTGAAAAGATAATGTCTGCTTTTGAAATATCACTGACCACTTCAATGTCACGTTTTTCAGTGAGCATAATCAAATTGTTTCTGGTTTCACAAGCCCTGTCATTGCCGGTATCATACTTGATGAAAATTTTCATGAAGGTATTTATGTCTATTTTATTAAAAATATTTTCCCATCAAATAATCATTTATATCCCTGATAATTTTGATAGTTGTTGTTAAACTTTTAATTTAATTTATCCTATTTTTGATATTGCTGAATATGTTGGTATAAAGATTAATTATAATCTGTGTTATCTATCAGTAAGAATATCATTTTAAAAGAATTGTCATCTTACA
>CACZNW010000021.1 GCA_902782595.1 uncultured Methanobrevibacter sp.
GTAGCAACTAATGCATAAGACCCTGAATCTTACTCCTTTGACCACTCGGATACACGTCTAAAAGAAATATCTGAAAAAGTAATCCATATACAGGATTTTAACTATATTAATATTTCTTTTTTTAGTATAAATATGTAATCCTATTCGACCCCATGATTGTTTAACCAGCCGTTGCAATATTCCAAACTTTCATCCGATTTTTTATATAATGACACATATGACAACAACTTTTTCCAAAAGTACCCGAAAGACTCACTCCAAGGAGTCATAAAACAATTTGAATTTTGCACACATATCCCCTCAATATTTAAGCGAACTTCATTCATACGCAAATGATTTAAAAAAAGTTTACTTTTAAATGAAATTGTCCAATCATTGACAAAATAGGAATAACTCATCTTTACTTCAGTGCCGATTTTAAAAGCAGATCTGACGATAGGAGGTTCTTTTTCATTGATGGCTCGCTAAAACTGTTTATAATCTGTTGGTATCAGTTTGTCAATATATTGGAATTCAATGCCTCCGCCATTTTTTGGAAATTAAATGACTCCGTATGTTTTAAAATCCCTGAGAATACTTTCAACATATGCTTTTTCAATTATCTGATATTTTAAAATTGAATGAACATTTGCCAATCTTAACTGAATTCCAAGCGGCAATTCAGTTTCTTCAAGATGTATCGGAAGAACAGGTATGTTTTTATCTAAAGCTAAATTTATTTCTTGTTGAACATAGCGAGAGTTAACCGCATTTTCAGAAATGAAAACCACCAATAGTGAACAGTTCAAAAGGGCATTTGCGATTTCATCAAGCCATTCGCTGCCAGGCGTGATGCCTTCATCATACCATACATTACAACCCAACTCATTGAATCTCTTAATTTCAGGAAATACCCTGCTTGAATCTGTGTGCGCATAGGATACGAAGATATACGGTTCACTGCCACAATAAGCCGGAGCAGGACGTGAATATAAAGTAAGAGAACTGACAGGATTAATTCCAAAATCGTTCTTGAATGCATCTGCACAGGCTTCGATGAACATGTCCTCATCATCGTATTTGTGCCTGTATATTGACTGTCGACCCATATAATTCATCATATAATAACCTTTCAGTTGAACATCATCCAAGAAAATAGGCAGAATATTCTTTTTGAGACTGTTGGCTACTGATGATTCCTTTATAAGATAATCATCCACATCATATGCACCTTTAATGACCTCTTCAGTGATTATAGTGACAAATAGCTTGGAGTTTGCAATGCGATCGGAAATTTGAATATCATACTGTTTTCCGACAGCATAACCGTTATCACACCAGATGTTAAATCCGTCATCCTGAAGCCTTTTGACCAGTGGCAAAATCCTGTTCCAATCCTTATGTTTGTAACTGACGAATATATACGGTTCATCACCTTCATATGGTTGGAAAGACGGCTCATCAGTAATGGGTTTCTCCACCACTTCAGGTACGGTCTCCTCCACTTTGGGCACGGTTTCCTCAACCTCCCCGGGTTCCAATCCCTTGCTTATGAATACCTCGACACATCTCCCTATGAAAATGTCCTCATTGTCTTCATAATCATACCTGTACAATGATTGCTTCTTTAAATAGTTGGTAAGGTAATATCCCTTAAGTCTGAACTCATCGGGCTCCGGGTAGATGGCCAAAATCGGCACTTCAAGATATTGGGCAATGTCCGATTCCTTTATCATGTAATCATTGGAATCATTGGCGCATTCCATACATGTCTGCGTGATGAAGTTTACAAAAAGTGTTGCTCCCTCAATCTTTTCCGGAATTGCAATGTCAAAGTTTTCGCCGTAAGGCAACCCTTCATCATACCAGATGTTAAATCCCATATCATGAAACTTCTTTATCATTGGGTATACGATGCCAGCATCCTTGTGCTTGTAACTTATGAAAATGTATGGCTTGTCGCCATTGTATGCCTTGAACGGAGGATTTGCCTTATGAGATATCTGATTGCCCGAATTGTTTCTGCCCATGAAATCACCTTAATTACTGATAATATATTTGGTTTAAGGAGAATATAAATGATACCATTCGTTGGTGAAGTAGGAATACAGTTCATCCCGGGGATGTGTCTCTGATAATGAAGTGGCCACTTGCTGATTGGCCCTAAAATTCAGGGAGTTTAGTGAAAACTGACATTATCCCACCGTTTGCACCTCCAGAAAAAAATCACATTTTTTCCAGGAAAAACAATTTAATCAAGTGATTGAAAAAAGAGCAAATAAGATATTGAAACAAACATGATTTGATTTCAAATCCTCTTTTTTATAAAGTATCATAAAATAATTCTATTCTACAGAATTTTCTTTTCAACCTTTTAGTATAAATACCTGCCCACCGGAGGGATATGAATCATGGAAAACCAATGAATCGACATCAAAAAAACCAAAAATATAGATGAAGTGAGAAACACCAAAGAGTATAAGGACTGGGTGAAAACTGTAAAAGCCCGAGAC